>DASXIG010000666.1:0-10249 GCA_036498105.1 Xanthobacteraceae bacterium
GCCGGCAGGACCCCGGCAAGACGTTCAAGAACAAGAAGATGGCCGGCCATTTGGGCGTGGAACGTGTCACCACTCTCAATCTCAAGGTGGTGCAGACGGACGTCGAGCGCGGTCTGATCCTGGTCGAAGGCGCCGTTCCCGGACACAAAGGTGGCTGGATCACGCTGCGGGACGCTGTGAAAAAGAAGCTGCCTGCGGATCTGCCCAAGCCAGGCAAGTTTCGCCTGCCGGATAGTGAAGCGGTAGAAGCCACTGCGCAGCCCGAACGTGCTGAAACCGCCGCGCTGACCGAGAAGGAAGGCGCCTGAGATGCAGCTGAACGTCACCACCCTGGACGGCACCCCGGCGGGCACGGTCGATTTGCCGGACATTATCTTCGGCCTCACGCCGCGGTCCGACATTCTCCATCGCTGCGTACGCTGGCAACTCGCCCGACGCCAGCGTGGCACCCATGACGTCAAGAACCGCAGCGAGATCAATCGCACCGGCAAGAAGATGTACCGGCAGAAGGGGACGGGATCGGCGCGTCACGGCTCGGCCCGCGTCAACCTGTTTCGCGGCGGCGGGCGCGCATTCGGTCCGACGCCGCGCAGCCATGCCATCGGGCTTCCCAAGAGGGTGAGGGCGCTGGCGCTTCGGCATGCGCTGTCCGCCAAGGCGGGTGATGGCGGCATCATCGTGCTCGATCAGGCCAGCATGAAGGAAACAAAGACCAAGGCTCTGCGGGAAAGCTTCAAGAAGCTTGGCCTCGCGAGCGCGCTCATCATCGATGGCGCGTCGGTCGATGCAAACTTTGCCATGGCCGCCCGAAATATCCCTGATATCGACGTCCTGCCGGTGCAAGGCATCAATGTCTACGACATCCTGCGCTGTCGCGTGCTGGTGTTGACCCGGGCCGCATTGGAAGCGCTGGAGGCGCGGCTGAAATGAGCACCAACGATCCGCGCCATTACGATCTCATTCTTTCGCCGGTGATCACGGAAAAAGCAACGATTGCCTCGGACCACAACCAGGTCATGTTCAGGGTGGCGATGCACGCCACCAAGCCTCAGATCAAGGAAGCGGTGGAGAAGCTCTTCGACGTGAAGGTCAAGCGCGTCAACACTCATGTCCGCAAAGGCAAGCTGAAGGCCTTCAGGGGAACGGTTGGAGAGCAATCAACTTCCAAGCGTGCGATCGTGACCCTGGAGGAGGGGCACCGTATCGACGTGACCACGGGTCTCTGACGGAAATCTCACGGAAACGGCGCCATGGCACTCAAGTCGTACAATCCTGTCACACCCAGCCAGCGTCAGCTCGTGCTGGTGGATCGGAGTTCGTTGTACCGCGGCGCGCCCGTCAAAGCCCTGACCGAGGGAAAGAGCGCGAGCGGTGGGCGCAACAACCGGGGACGCATCACGGTGCGGTTTCGCGGCGGCGGACACAAGCAGGCGTATCGCACCATAGATTTCAAGCGGCGTAAGTTCGATGTGCCGGCCACGGTCGAGCGCATCGAGTATGATCCTAATCGCACCAGCTTCATCGCATTGATCAAATATCAGGACGGCGAGCTCGCCTATATCCTGGCGCCGCAACGTCTCTCGCCCGGCGATTCAGTGGTCGCCGGCGAGCACGTCGACGTGAAGCCGGGAAATGCCATGCCCGCCGGCAACATCCCGATCGGCACCATCGTGCACAATGTCGAGATCAAGATCGGCAAAGGCGGGCAGATCGCGCGTTCCGCCGGCACCTACGCCCAGATAGTCGGACGGGATGGCGACTACGTCGCTTTGCGTCTGAATTCAGCGGAGCAGCGCCGCGTGCATGGCCGCTGCATGGCGACGATCGGGGCGGTGTCCAATCCTGACAACATGAACATCTCGATCGGCAAAGCCGGACGCAAGCGCTGGATGGGGCGCATGCCGCACAACCGCGGCGTTACGATGAATCCCATCGATCACCCGCATGGGGGCGGCGAGGGGCGCACGTCCGGGGGCCGGCATCCGGTGACTCCTTGGGGCTTCCCCACCAAGGGCAAAAAGACCCGAAGGAACAAGTCCACTACCAAGTTCATCATTGCGAGCCGTCATGCCCGCAAGAAGTAGGAGATGAGGCCGGCATCATGGCACGATCCATTTGGAAGGGGCCGTTCGTCGACGGCTATATGCTGAAGAAGGCGGAAGCCTCGCGCGCGTCCGGCCGCCACGAGATGATCCGTATCTGGAGCCGGCGCTCGACTATCCTGCCGCAATTCGTCGGTCTGACGTTCGGCGTCTACAACGGCCAGAAGCACATCCCGGTCCTGGTGACCGAAGAGATGGTCGGCCACAAGTTTGGGGAGTTTTCGCCCACTCGAACGTTCTACGGGCATTCGTCCGACCGGAAGGCAAAGCGCGCATCCGCGCCGGCCGCCTCTGCGCCTGCTCCGAGCGGCGGCGGGGGAGCGTGAGGCAGGGGAGAAAACGCCATGAGCAAGAAGACGCGCGAACGTACGCTTGCCGACAACGAGGCCAAGGCGGTTGCCCGCATGCTGCGGGTAAGCCCGCAGAAGCTCAATCTTCTGGCGCAGCTCATTCGCGGCAAGAAGGTTGCCGTTGCGCTTGCCGATCTTGAGTTCTCGCGCAAGCGCATGGCGCGCGACGTCCGCAAATGCCTGGAGTCGGCGATTGCCAACGCCGAGAACAACCACGATCTCGACGTCGACGAGCTTGTTGTCGCGCAGGCGCACGTGGGCAAGGCGCTCGTGATCAGACGATTTCACCCGCGCGGTCGCGGTCGCATGGGTCGCATTCTGAAGCCGTTCGCCAATCTCACCATCGTCGTGCGCGAGCATATGCCCGCGCCGTCGACGGCCGAAGCCTCATAAGGAGCTGATGCATGGGTCAAAAGGTCAATCCGGTCGGCTTGCGCCTGGGCATAAACCGCACCTGGGATTCGCGCTGGTACTCGGGCAAGAGCGAGTACGGACAGTTGCTGCATGAGGACATGAAGATTCGCAAGGAGCTGATGAAGGATCTCAAGCAGGCGGCGGTATCGAAGATCGTGATCGAGCGGCCACACAAGAAGTGCCGCGTCACTGTCCAGTCGGCGCGCCCGGGTGTCGTGATTGGAAAGAAGGGCGCCGACATCGAGAAATTGCGCAGGAAGGTCGCCAACCTCACGAAGTCCGACGTGGTGATCAATATCGTCGAGATCCGCAAGCCGGAGCTCGATGCCCAGCTGGTTGCGGAGTCGATCGCGCAGCAGCTCGAGCGCCGGGTGGCATTTCGTCGCGCCATGAAGCGCGCCGTCCAGTCGGCGATGCGGCTCGGTGCGGGCGGTATCCGCATCAACTGCTCGGGCCGGCTGGGCGGGGCGGAAATCGCACGCATGGAATGGTATCGCGAAGGCCGCGTGCCGCTGCACACCTTGCGCGCCGATGTGGATTATGGGGTCGCCACCGCATTCACGACCTACGGCACCTGCGGCGTGAAGGTGTGGATTTTCAAAGGCGAGATCATGGAGCACGACCCGATGGCGCAGGACAAGAAGCTTGCCGAAGGCGACGCCGGAAGGCCGCGCCGGGATGCCGCTTGAGCGGCGTCGGGCAATAGCAGAGAAGGCGACGAGCCATGCTGCAACCAATGCGGACCAAGTTCCGCAAGGCGCACAAAGGCCGCATCAAGGGCCTTGCGACCTCCGGCGCCGAGCTCGCTTTCGGTCATTTCGGGCTGAAGGCGCTCGAGCCCGAACGGGTGACCGCGCGCCAGATCGAAGCCGCACGCCGCGCGCTTACCCGCCATATGAAGCGCGCCGGCCGGGTCTGGATTCGAATCTACCCGGATGTGCCGGTATCCAAAAAGCCGCTGGAGGTCCGCATGGGCTCGGGCAAGGGAGCGCCGGAATACTGGGTTGCCCGGGTGAAGCCGGGCCGTGTTCTTTTTGAAGTGGACGGGGTGCCGCAGGCGCTTGCGCGCGAGGCGCTCGGATTGGCCGCGGCAAAACTGCCGATCAAGACGCGGTTTATCGAGCGCATCGCGGAGTAGACTGGAAGGCAAGCATGAAACCCGATGATCTTCGCTCCATGACCGTCGATCAGCTCGACGATGAGGTTCTCAAGCTCAAGAAGGAGCAGTTCAACCTGCGCTTTCAGCGTGCCACCGGACAGCTGGAGAACACCGCGCGGGTGCGGCAGGTGCGCCGCGATATCGCTCGCCTCAAGACCATAGCCGCGCAGAAGCGCGGCCGGGACGCCACGGCGAGAGCGAGGCCGGAGTAACACGATATGCCAAAACGGACGTTGCAGGGCGTTGTGGTCAGCGACAAGCAGGACAAAACCGTTGTCGTCCGCGTCGAGCGCCGCTTTACCCATCCGGCCATGAAGAAAACAGTGCGCCGGGCGAAGAAATATTACGCTCATGACGAGCGCAACGAGCACCACGTCGGTGATGTGGTCTGGATCGAGGAGCGCCGCCCGCTGTCGCGGCTCAAGCGCTGGGAAGTGATCCAGAGCGAAAAAAAGAAAGTCGGATAGTGCCATGATTCAGATGCAGAGTAACCTCGACGTCGCCGACAATTCCGGCGCGCGCCGCGTCATGTGCATCAAGGTTCTGGGCGGCTCGAAGCGCAAATACGCCACCATCGGCGACGTGATCGTCGTCTCGGTCAAAGAGGCCATCCCGCGTGGGCGCGTGAAGAAGGGCGAGGTCATGAAGGCGGTGGTGGTGCGTATCGCCAAGGACATCAAGCGGCCGGACGGGTCGGTGATCCGGTTCGATCGCAATGCCGCGGTCCTGATCAATCCGCAAATGGAACCGGTTGGCACGCGGATATTCGGCCCGGTCCCGCGCGAGCTTCGCGCCAGGAATCACATGAAGATCATTTCGCTCGCCCCTGAGGTGCTGTGATGGCCGCCAGGGTCAGGAAGGGAGACAAGGTGGTCGTATTGACCGGGCGCGACAAGGGACGCACCGGCGAGGTCATCGAGGTCCGTCCGAATGCGGACCGGGCGCTGGTACGAGGCATCAACATGGTGAAGCGCCACCAGAAACAGAGCGCCCAGCAGCAGGGCGGCATCATCTCCAAGGAAGCGACGGTGCATCTGTCGAACCTTGCGCTCGCTGATCCGAAGGACGGCAAGCCGACCCGAATCGGTTTCCGTTTCATCGGTAAAGGGGACCAGGTTCGAAAGGTGCGCTTTGCAAAGCGTTCGGGAGTCGAGATCGATGGCTGACGAAAAGCCCAAAGCGAAATCGGCTGAGGCCAAATCGGCGAACCCGAAGGCAGGCAGGCCGGAAAAAGCTCCACGGTCGGGTAAGCCCGATAAGGAGCAACAGGCCACGACTGCGCAGAAGCCCGAGCGCGCCGCCAAGCCCGCGGGAGAAAAACCGACCACGCCGAAGAAGCCGGAAGAGCGCGTCACGCCGCGCCTGAAGACCTTTTTCGAGGAGGTGGTTCGCAAGCGGCTTGCCGAGCAGTTCGGCTACAAGAATCCGATGCAGGTGCCGGTCGTGGAGAAGATCGTTATCAACATGGGAATCGGAGAAGGCGTGGCCGACCGCAAGAAGGTGGACGCCGCCGCCAACGATCTCGGGTTGATCGCCGGGCAGAAGGCCGTGATCACGAAGGCCAGAAAGTCGATCGCGACGTTCAAGGTGCGCGATGGTCAGCCGATCGGCTGCAAGGTGACGCTGCGCAAGTCGCGCATGTACGAGTTCATGGACCGCTTGATCAATGTCGCCTTGCCGCGCGTGCGCGACTTTCGCGGGCTCTCGCCGAAGAGTTTCGATGGCGGAGGCAATTTCAGTCTGGGGATAAAGGAGCACATCATCTTCCCCGAGATCGATTACGACAAGGCCGCCGACATCTGGGGAATGGACATCACCGTTTGCACCAGTGCCAAGTCGGACAACGAGGCGCGCGCCTTGCTGACTGCGTTCAACTTCCCGTTCCGGCAGTGATGCGCTGCTCGAATGCGGAAATTCAGGAGAAATTGATGGCGAAGACCAGCGCAATCGAGAAGAACAAGAGACGGCAACGGCTGAGCAAGAGGTACGCTGGCCGCCGCTCGCGGCTCAAGGCCATCGCGCGCGACAAGACCAAGCCCATGGAGGAGCGCTTCGCGGCGACGCTCAAGCTCGCCGAGATGCCGCGCAACTCCTCGGCAACGCGCGTGCGCAACCGATGCGAGATGACCGGACGGCCGCGCGGGTTCTATCGCAAGCACAAGCTCTCGCGCATCGCCTTGCGCGAGCTTGGCTCGAAGGGACTGGTCCCAGGTCTCGTGAAATCGAGCTGGTAGGAGGATCGAGCAATGGCGATGAACGATCCGCTCGGTGACATGATTGCACGAATTCACAACGCCCAGATGCGGAATAAATCGAAGGTCTCGTCTCCGGCATCCCGATTGCGCCTGAGCGTGCTCGACGTGCTCAAGACCGAGGGCTTCATTCGCGGCTATGCATCCGTGGAGCACTCGAACGGGCGCAAGGAGCTGGAGATTGAGCTCAAATATTTCGACGGCGAGCCGGTGATCCGGGAGATTTCACGTGTGTCGAAGCCGGGCCGCCGAGTCTATGCGTCGGTGAAGGCGCTCCCGCGCGTGAACAACGGCCTGGGCGTCGCGATTCTTTCGACCCCCAAGGGGGTGATGGCCGATCATGACGCGCGTGACAGGAATGTCGGCGGCGAAATTCTGTGCACGGTATTCTAGAAATCCCGTGCGTGGAATTCTGAAGGATTAAGACGATGTCTCGTGTCGGAAAAAAACCAGTTGCGATCCCCTCCGGCGTCAACGCCAGTGTGGAAGGGCAACTCGTGAAGATCAAAGGTCCCAAAGGGACGTTGGCCTTGATGCTGCATGACGATGTTGCAGCCAAGGTGGAAGGCAACGAGATCAAGGTCGATCCTCTGGTCGAGACCAAGCGTGCGCGCGCCATGTGGGGCACCTACCGTTCGTTGCTGGCGAATGTGATGACCGGCGTCACCAAGGGCTTCGAGCGCCGGCTGGAAATCACAGGCGTCGGATACCGCGCGGCGGTGCAGGGCAAGAATCTGCAGGTCCAGCTCGGCTACAGCCACGATATCGTCTTCCCCATACCGGAGGGTATCACCATCGCCACGCCGCGGCCGACGGAGATCGTCATTACCGGGATCGATGGCCAGAAGGTCGGTCATGTCGCGGCGCAAATCCGTTCGTTCCGCAAGCCGGAGCCCTACAAGGGCAAGGGCGTCAAATATGCGGGCGAGTACATCTTCCGCAAGGAAGGCAAGAAGAAATAACGGAGGAAGCCATGGCAACAGTAGCGGATCGGACCGAGCGGCGGACCGCAAAGGTGCGGCGCAACGTGCGGCGCGCGGGGGGTAATCGCGTGCGGCTGTCCGTCTTCCGTTCGTCCAAGCACATTTACGTACAGGTGATCGACGATACCAAAGGCGAAACCATGGCCTCCGCGTCCTCGCTCGAGAAGGAGATGCGTACCGGGCTGAAGACAGGTGCGAATGTGGAAGCTGCCAAGGCGGTGGGCAAGCGTATCGCCGAGCGAGCGGCCGCAAAAGGCATCAAGGACGTGATCTTCGACCGCGGCGGCTATCTCTATCACGGTCGCGTCAAGGCGCTCGCCGATGCAGCCCGCGAGGGTGGCTTGAACTTCTGAGCGTGGCTTGAACTTCTAAGGACCTGGCAATTGGACATGAGCGGATTGGACATCGGACATGGCACGTGAACCTCGCGACCGCAGGGAACGTGAAGAGCGCGAGAGCGAATTCACGGACAAGCTCGTCCACATCAATCGTGTGGCCAAAGTGGTCAAGGGCGGGCGCCGGTTCGGCTTTGCGGCGCTCGTCGTGGTCGGCGACGAAAAAGGCCGGGTGGGCTTTGGGCACGGCAAGGCGCGCGAAGTGCCGGAGGCGATCCGGAAGGCAACGGATGCGGCCAAACGCGGTCTCATCCGTGTGCCGCTGCGGGAAGGACGAACACTGCACCATGATGTTGCGGGACGCCATGGCGCCGGTCGCGTGTACCTGCGCGCAGCCCCGCCCGGGACTGGCATTATCGCGGGTGGTCCGATGCGCGCCGTTTTCGAGACGCTCGGCATGCAGGACGTAGTCGCGAAGTCGCTGGGCTCGTCGAACCCGTACAATATGGTGCGCGCGACATTCGACGCGCTTAAGCGACAGGACGCGCCGCGCTCCGTCGCCGCCCGACGCAACATCAAGGTCTCGCTGTTGCAGGCGCGTCGGCGTGAGGTGGGCGAGAGCGAGCAGGCCGCCGACTGATCCCGGTGACCGCCGCAGGGAGAGCAACAGGGAGCGCAAGGTGAGCAAGACCGACAAAGTGCTCGAGATCGAGCAGACCGGCAGCCCGATACGCCGCCATCATTCGCAACGCGAGACCCTGATCGGGCTTGGGCTCAATCGAATCGGGCGGGTGGCACGCGTGCCCGATACGCCCGAGACGCGGGGAATGCTTGCGAAGGTCAAGCACCTCGTTCGGGTCTTGGACCAAGAGCGAGGTTAGGAAAATGAAGCTTCATGAGCTGTGCGATCGGCCGGGATCGCGCAAAAAGCGCCTGCGCATCGGCCGCGGCATCGGATCCGGCATGGGTAAGACCGGTGGGCGCGGCGGCAAGGGCCAGACGGCGCGCGCTGGCGTCCGCATCAAAGGATTCGAGGGCGGCCAAATGCCGCTCCATCGACGGCTGCCGAAGCGCGGCTTCCGGCACACGGCGTTTGCGCGCAAGCTCAATGAGATCAACCTGAATAAGGTGCAGGCCGCGATCGAGGCCGGGAAGCTCGACGCATCGGCCCCGGTGGATGTCGGAGCTTTGGTGAAGGCTGGTGTGCTCAGGCGGGCCAAAGACGGCGTCCGGCTTCTCGGCTCCGGCGAGATCAAGACGAAAGTGGTGTTCTCGGTCTGGGGCGCTTCGAAGTCGGCCGTCGCCGCAGTGGAGAAGGCGGGCGGCTCGGTCACAATCCTGGCGCCGAAGCCTCAGTCAGGCGAGCACGGATCGGAATCGGGACGCTAGTGGCTATATCTCTCTGAGCACCCGCAATCGGAGCCCCCGCCCATGGTGTCAGCAGCAGAACAACTTGCGGCCAATCTGAACTTCTCGGCGCTCGCCAAGGCGGAGGAGCTGAAGAAGCGCATCTGGTTCACCCTTGGTGCGCTGCTGGTCTATCGATTTGGGACTTACATCCCGCTGCCCGGAATTGATCCCTCGGCGTGGGACCAGATTTTTCGATCGCAGGCCGGCGGCATCCTCGGCATGTTCAATATGTTCTCCGGTGGCGGCATCCACCGGATGGCGATCTTTGCATTGAACATCATGCCGTATATTTCCGCGTCGATCATCGTCCAGCTGATGACGACGGTGTCGCCCACGCTCGAGCAGCTCAAGAAGGAGGGTGAGCAGGGCCGCAAGGTCATGAACCAATATACGCGGTACCTGACCGTGCTGCTCGCCGCATTCCAGTCCTACGGCATCTCCGTCGGTCTGGAAGGAGCCGGCAATGTGGTGAGCGATCCGGGCTGGTTCTTCCGGATCGCGACAGTCATTACGCTTACTGGCGGAACCATCTTCCTGATGTGGCTGGGCGAGCAGATCACCTCGCGCGGCATCGGCAATGGTATTTCGCTGATCATTCTCTCCGGCATTGTGGCGGAGTTGCCTTCCGCCGTTGCAGGCACGCTCGAGCTCGGCCGTCAGGGAGCGCTGTCGACCGGATTGATCCTCGTGGTCCTGGTGATGGCGGTCGCGGTCATCGGGTTCATTGTTTTCATGGAGCGGGCGCAGCGCCGGCTCCTGATCCAATATCCCAAACGCCAAGTCGGCAATCGCATGTTCGAGGGCCAGTCATCGCATCTTCCGCTCAAGCTCAACACCTCAGGCGTCATTCCTCCGATCTTTGCATCCTCGCTGCTGCTTCTGCCGACCACCGTAGCCAATTTCAACGCCGGCCAAGGACCCGACTGGTTCGTCACCATCACTACCCAGCTTGGGCATGGACGCCCGCTCTTCCTTATTCTCTACGTCACGCTGATCATCTTCTTTGCCTTCTTCTATACGGCAATTGTGTTCAACCCGACTGAAACTGCCGACAACCTCAAAAAGCATGGCGGCTTTATTCCCGGCATTCGCCCGGGGGAGCGCACGGCGGAGTACATCGACTACGTGCTCTCGCGTATTACCGTCATCGGTGCGGCCTACCTCGCCATTGTCTGCATTCTGCCGGAGATCCTGATCTCCTATGCCTCCGTGCCGTTTTATTTCGGGGGCACCTCGCTCTTGAT
>DASXIG010000667.1:0-4119 GCA_036498105.1 Xanthobacteraceae bacterium
CTCTGCGGCTTGATGGTAATATTGCAAGGCGATCAGCAGGCCCTTTATCGGCCGCAACGGCAGCAGGGTAGTGATCAGGATCAGCGGGCCCCAAAGCGCTGCGTGCACCCAGTATGGTGGTGCATAGGTGATCTCGACCGCCAGTGCCGATCCCGCAACAATGAACCCGGAAATGAACATCACGAAAAAGGCGGGCCCGTCGGCTGAATCGGCGAACGAAAAATCAAGTCCGCAATGCTCGCAACGCGGGCGCAACGCAAGAAAACCGCGGAAGAGCTTGCCCTTGCCGCAACGAGGACAGCGTCCCAGCAGGCCGGTAACGAAGGGAGACGGCGGTTTGTCGGAAGGAGACAGCACTTGCACGGATCCAGGACCATACGCGGCCAGATGCTCGAGATGGCGTCAGAGCCGGAGTTTCTCAAGGGTCAGTGGCGCTACACAGAAGGTTTCGTAGGGGCGACGCATTGCGTCGCCTTCAATCCACAGCTGCGCATGCCGAAAGAGGACGAGGCGGTTGCTCGCCCCTACGGATCAGCGTTTACGATGTCGCCGGCTCTAATGACCCGCGGCGGCGGCCGCATGCTCCCCGCCGGAACCCCAGACATAGATGCATGCGAACAGGAACAGCCAGACGACGTCGACAAAGTGCCAGTACCAAGCGGCAAACTCGAAGCCGAGGTGCTGAGTCGGGGTGAAGTGGCCAAGATAAGCGCGGATAAGGCAGACGATCAGAAATGTCGATCCGATGATTACATGCGCGCCGTGAAAGCCGGTCGCCATGAAGAAGGTGGCACCATAGATGTTGCCGCTGAAATGGAAGCCCGCATGGCTGTACTCGTAGGCTTGCACGCAGGTGAAAGTGAGACCGAGCGCTATGGTGAGGATCAGGCCCCATTTGAGTCCCTGCCGGTCGTTTTCCAGAAGCGCGTGGTGCGCCCAGGTCACCGTCGTCCCGGAGGTCAGCAGAATGAGGGTGTTCAACAGCGGCAAATGCCAGGGATCGAAGGTCTCGATTCCTTTCGGCGGCCACACTCCGCCGAACAGTTGCTCGCGCGTGAGGTCCTGCATGTCGCCAGGAAAGAGTGCACTATTGAAGTAAGCCCAGAACCACGCGACGAAGAACATCACCTCCGAGGCTATGAACAGGATCATTCCGTAGCGGTGCGAGATCTGCACCACCTTGCTGTGATGGCCCTCGTATGTCGCCTCGCGCGCGACATCGCTCCACCACCCGAACATGGTGTAGAGCGTACCGATCACGCCCATGCCGAAGATGTACGGCGCCGCGGGGGTCATGTGGTGCATCCAGGTGATGCCCCCTACCGCGGACACGAATAGCGACACGGAGCCGATCGCCGGCCATGGGCTCGGGTCCACCAGGTGGTAATCGTGATGGGGCTTGGCGTGCGCATCGGCCATTGCAGGTGCTCCGTCTGCCTTTGGGGGTATTTGATCGAGTTATCGCGTTCAGCTTCTTCCCGGATCCGGCACAGCGCCGCTCTGGCGTTGCGATCTCTCGGGTTGCCGGGCCGGATACATCGTATAGGAGAGCGTGATGGTATCCAGATTGTCCTGCTCGGAGTCTTTCGCGATCTCCGGATCGACAAAGAATACTACCGTCATGTGGCGCTTCTCGCCCGGTTTCAGACGCTGCTCGCTGAAGCAGAAACAGTTGATCTTGGAGAAATAGGCACCCACCGTGGGCGGAGAAACGTTGTAGCTCGCGATACCCACGGTATCGCGCGCGGATTGATTGACCACCACATAATCGACCGTCACCACTTCGCCGACCTTCACCTCGAGCGAGTTCTGCTCCGGCGCGAATTGCCAGGGAAGCCCGCCCGCCGTGTTGGCATCGAAACGCACCGTCAGCTTCCGCCCGAGCACGTGCGAGGGTTCGGCGGTGGCGATCTGCGGGGTGCCCCCGAAACCAGTGGTACGGCAGAACCAGTTGTAGAGCGGCACCGACGCATATGCGGCGCCTACCATGGCCGCGACCCACACTCCGCACATGCCGGCAATCAGGGCATTCTTGTTTCTCTTCGGCGAGATGTCAGACACGATGTGTCAATCCCGCGCCTGTCATAACGGACGGTTCAATACCGCCGGACCCTTCACCAGGGTGACGGCGTAAAACAGGATCACCAGGGCGCCGAGCGCCAATGCGATTGCAATCGAACGTGCTCGCCGGCTGCGCGCCTGCTCGGGGCTGAGGACGACTGTCCTGCGCTCCTGACGAGCCGTCTCGCTTGGGCGTTCACGCTCCACGGTACGCAAGACCAGCCTCGATCAGCAGCGCGGCAAACACGATGAAGAGATACAGAATGGAAAATCCAAATAGTCGTTGCGCCGCCTGCCTCGCCTGCCGCTCATCCCGCGCGCTGCGCAGCCGCAGCGCGAGCATGACCATCAGCGCACCCATCACCAGCGCAGTCGCGGCGTAAACGGCGCCTGCGTGGCCGAACCACCACGGTGCGGCAGATGCACAGACAAGAGCGATGGAATAAAGCAGGATCTGCCTCCTGGTCTCATCCGCTCCCGCGACCACCGGCAGCATCGGCAAGCCGGCGCGGGAATAGTCATCAACGCGGGTCAGCGAGAGCGCCCAGAAGTGCGGCGGCGTCCAGAGAAATACGATCAAAAACAACAGAAACGGCTCGACCGAGATGCCGCCGGTCACCGCGGCCCATCCGATCATGGGGGGAAGGGCACCGGCCGCGCCACCGATAACGATATTCTGCCGCGTCGAGCGCTTGAGCCACATGGTATAGACGAGCACGTAAAAGCAGATGGTGAAGGCAAGGAGCGTCGCGGCAAACCAGTTCACGAGCAGACCCATCACCGCCACCGCAAATCCCGCGAGCGTTACGCCGAAAGCAAGCGCTTCACCGGGAGCGATGCGGCCGCGCGGAATGGGACGGCTGCGCGTGCGGGTCATCACTGCGTCGATATCGGCGTCGTACCACATATTGAGCGCGCCCGCGGCACCGGCTCCGACCGAAATGCATATCAATGCCGTGAGCCCGATGACCGGATGAATATGCGCCGGCGCGATCACCATCCCGACCAACGCGGTAAAGACGACGAGCGACATGACCCGCGGTTTCATCAGGGCGAGGTAATCGCCCACACTGGCGATGCTCGGCTCGCAAGGCCGCGCGCCTGCTCCACCAAGAGGATAAGCTGCTTCTACGCCTTCGCTTATGAGTGACATGCTCTGCTCACCTGACCACCGGCAGCTCGTTGTATTGGTGGAACGGCGGCGGCGAGGGCAGCAGCCACTCGAGCGTTGTTGCGCCCGCACCCCAGGGGTTGGCGCCCGCCCTCTGCTTGCGCATGAAGGCCTGGATCAGCCCGAAGAGGAATACGAGCACCCCAAACCCGGACAGATAGGAGCCCAGGGAGGAAACCATGTTCCAGTCGGCGAATGCGTCGGGATAGTCGACAATCCGCCGCGGCATGCCGGCGAGCCCGAGGAAGTGCTGGGGAAAGAAGACGATATTCACTCCGATGAAGGTGATCCAGAAATGCAGCTTGCCGACTGTTTCCGAATACATGTACCCGGTCATTTTCGGGAACCAATAGTACCACCCGGCAAAGATGGTGAAGACAGCGCCAAGCGACAGCACGTAGTGGAAATGCGCCACGACGTAATACGTGTCCTGCAGCGAGCGATCGACGCCGGCATTCGCGAGCACCACGCCGGTAACCCCGCCGACGGTGAACAGGAAGATGAACCCGACCGCCCACAGCATCGGGGTCTTGAACTCGATCGAGCCCCCCCACATTGTCGCGATCCAGGAAAATATCTTCACTCCGGTGGGAACGGCGATCACCATCGTGGCCACGACGAAATATGCCTGCGCGCCGGTCGGCATTCCGACCGTATACATGTGGTGCGCCCACACCACGAAACCGATCCCGCCGATCGCCACCATGGCATAGGCCATGCCGAGATAGCCGAAAACCGGCTTCTTCGCGAACGTGGCGACGATCTGGCTGACCATGCCGAAGCCGGGCACGATCAGGATGTACACCTCGGGATGACCGAAGAACCAGAACAGGTGCTGGAACAGGACGGGGTCGCCCCCGCCATCGGGACTGAAGAACGTGGTGCCG
>DASXIG010000668.1:0-6585 GCA_036498105.1 Xanthobacteraceae bacterium
TCTCCGGGATCGTGATCTGGGAAGCCGCGGGACGACTCATCGGCGATCATCCAAATGCGGTGGAGGTGACCCGGTGGGCTTTCGCGGTCATGGTCGTATCGATCGTCGTGGATTTCTTCCGCGCGCGCGCGCTCTATCGCACTGCAAGCGAAACATCGAGCGAGGCACTGGAAGCGGACGCGCTGCACTTCGGCTCCGACATGTGGTCGTCGGCAGCGGTGCTGGCCGGCCTCGGCGCCGTTGCGCTCGGTTATCGCTGGGCCGATTCCGCGGCCGCAATTGTGGTCGCGGTGTTCATCTGCATTGCCGGGTGGCGGCTCGGTCGGCGCACCCTGGACACGCTTACCGATACTGCTCCGGCAGGCGCGGCGAACAGGATCCGCGCGGCCGTCGCCCGCATTCCCGGCGTGGTCGGAATCGAGCGGCTGCGCACGCGCCGATCCGGCGGCGTGCTGTTTGTCGATCTCGCAGTCGCGGTGAGCAGAACGCTGCCGCTCGAGCGCGTAGCCGAAGTCAAGGACCGCATCGTGCATGCCGTGCGGGAGGGAAGCCCATCCGCCGAGGTGATGGTCACCACTGAACCGCGCGCGCTCGACGACGAGACTGTGCTTGAACGCGTGATGGTGATTGCGCGCAACCGCGGTCTTGCCGTGCACCATGTCACCGTGCATGCGATTGCGGAACGGCTGTCGGTAGCGCTCGATCTCGAGGTCGATGGCAGCTTGACCCTTGGTGCCGCACACGACATCGCGAGCGGATTGGAGGAAGCGATCCGCGACGGATTGGGTTCCGGCGTCGAAGTCGAAACGCACATCGAGCCGATGCAACCGGACCCCGAGCGCGGGCGCGAAGCGCCGCCGGAACGGATAACCGCGGTCCGAAATGCTCTCATCGACATAGCCGCCAACTTGGATCTGGTCGGCGAAATCCACGACGTGCGCGTGCGGGAAACGGATACGGGCGAGATCGTGAATTTCCACTGCGTGGTGGATGCCGGCGTGAAAGTCGCGGATGTCCACGACAAGGTTGATGAGCTGGAACGGGACTTGCGGCTTCGTTTTCCGTCCATCACGCGCACCATCGGTCATGCCGAGCCCGGCAATGTCCGCCCGGCGGTGGTGCGAAAAGCTGCTTCATAATTCCACTCAGGTGGGCGGGACTGCAGCGAGGTCTCCGTGAAATCGAATCGTCAGAACCCTCCGGGAAGAGGGCTAATCTCCATGATTTCTATGGAAGCCTGCGGAATTCTCAGATGCGGATGATCCTCGAACATTTTCGATGCCGCCTCGTGGGATTCTGCCTGCACGACCGCATACAGCATGATGTCGTTTTTTCCATTGGCGCCGCCTTGCGCAGTAACCCGCCTTGTCTTTCCAACACCAGCCCCTTTGTCGACGAATATGCCGGCGTGATTGGTCATCCATTTTTTCCAATCACCTTGCATCTGTGCTTCGGCGGCCTTTCTCGTCTCAGGATCGGTCTTCTTCCAATCGTCGATGATCGAAGCCGGGGCCAGGTACGTTACGAGAAATCTTTTCATGTGGATCAATACCTCCTTATGGCAGGGTCATAGCGAATGAATACCCTGATGAAAAGTGAGGCGTCGAGGGTGGGACATCCTCTGTATTATGGTATTATGGTATCAGTACTGCGGCGCCTCGCAGTCGGCCATCACGCAGATCGGCGAGTGCCGTGTTCGCCTGCGCAAGCGGGTAACGGGCAACTTGCGTCTTCACACCGGACCGCGGAGCTATCGAGATAAATTCCACCGCATCCGCGCGCGTGAGATTGGCCACCGAGACCAACTGGCGCTCTTCCCAGAGCAGGCGATACGGAAAGCTCGGAATGTCGGACATGTGAATGCCCCCACACACCACCCGACCGCCCTTCCGCACCGCCGCGAGCGCGAACGGAACGAGCGCACCGACCGGAGCGAAGATGATGGCGGCATCCAGCGCCTCCGGCGGCAATTCGTCCGAACCACCAGCCCATGTTGCACCGAGCGATCTGGCAAAGGCTTGCGCCGCGCTGTCACCGCGGCGGGTGAAGGCATGGATGCGGCGGCCCTGCCAGGAGGCGACCTGACACAGAATATGCGCGGCCGCTCCGAAGCCGTAGAGCCCCAGCGCACGGACGCTGATCCCCGCAATTGCCATGCGGTAACTGCGCCAACCGATCAGACCGGCACACAGGAGCGGGGCGGCTTCAGCATCATCCATCCGTTCCGGCAAAGGAAAACAGTAGCGCGCATCGGCAAGCGTGTGACTGGCATAGCCGCCATCGCGCGTGCAGCCCGTGAACAGCGGTCGATCGCACAAGTTCTCCCGGCCCTCGCGGCAATAGGGACACACGCCACATGTGAAACCGAGCCACGGAACTCCTACGCGCTCTCCGACCGCGAACCCCGCGACTCCAGGCCCCATGTCGACAATCCGGCCTACAATTTCATGGCCCGGAACGATCGGAAGCTTCGCCTCCGGCAACTCCCCGTCGACCACATGCAAGTCGGTGCGGCATACTCCGCACGCCGCGATCTCCACCAGGATCTCGCCAGTCGCAGGGAAAGGTGTGGGCCGCTCCCGCATGACGAGCGGCGTGCGCGGGCTGTCCAGCACCATTGCGCGCATCTGTTAACCTCGTAGGGCGTGTTAGCCATAGTGCCCGGCCTAAGCCGGGCCGATGACGTAACCCGCCGCGATTCGCCGATGCTCACCTCTGCGGTGGGTTACGCCCTATGAGCCGGCTGCAAGCAAGCGACTTATACGGGCTAACCCACCTGCAAACTCCCATGATTCACTGTGTGAAGTCCTTGAAGACTTCGGCCAATTGAGCGGTTTCGTCGTGAATAATCGCATCGAATTGCTCCGGAGTGTCCGCAACCGGCACTACAAATTGAGCTGCAAATTTCGATTTCACCTCCGGAGCTTGCAGGATGGCGAGGACATCGCCATTGATCTTGTGGACTATGTCGCGGGGTACCGCAGCCTGTGTCATCAACCCGAACCAGGAATCATAGACGAAATCCAATCCCGCCTCGCGGAAGGTGGGCACATCTGGCATTTCAGCGATCCTCTTAGATGTTGCCACCGCAAGCACGCGTACTTTTCCCGCCTCTGCCATTTCCTTCGACAGATTGATCGGCACGAAATACATCTGTGCGTCGCCGCGCACGACTGCTGTGACTGCATCGGGTGCGCTCTTGAATGGCACGTGCACGATGTCGATATTCGCTGCCTTGCGAAACAGCGCACCGGCGATGAAGGTCGTGCTGGCAAGGCCCGGCGAGGAGAAGTTGAGCGTTCCGGGCTTCGACTTTGCAAGAGCTATAAGTTCCTTCACGCTGTTGGCCGGAACCGCCGGATTGACGATGAGACAGAGGGGGGCAGAGCTTACGCGAGTGATCCCGGCGAAGTCTCGAACCGGGTCGAATGGCAGGTTCTTGTTCACGAGCCCCGCGACGGTGTGGCCGTTCGAGGTCAGCATGAGGGTGTAGCCATCCGGCGCGGCCTTCGCGACACCGACCGTGCCCGCAAGCCCCGGGCGGTTCTCCACGATTACTTGCTGGCCCCAACGCTTGGATGTTTCGTCGCCCAGGATACGGGCCATGATGTCGGTCACGCTTCCGGCGCCGAACGGCACCACGATCGTGACCCTCTGGGTGGGAAAAGCCTGTGCCCAGCTCGAAACGGGGGCAGCGATTGCGGCCGACGTCAGGCCGATCGCAAGCATGCGGAAGAAAGGCATTCAGACCTCCCATTCTATTTTGCATACCGGGGTGAAGTGATTGATTATCCGGGGTGAAGTGATTGATTATCAAGAGGCGGACCGAAATAACATGGAGAAAATGCCGCAACCGGCAAGGCTCGCGCGAGCGCAGTGGGGCAGCCGACCCAATTCGTCGTAAACAGCACATTCTGGATGGACAATATGCGCACTGAAGAAGCTCGTCCTGTACGTCTTGCGGACTATCGGCCGCCCGACTGGCGGGTGGATACGGTAAAGCTCGATATCGCGCTCGATCCGACGGCAACTCGCGTACGGGCAAAGATCAACGTGCAACCCAACGCGAACGGCGGCCCGCCGGCGCCGCTTACGCTCGACGGCGAGGCGCTTGTTCTGCGCTCGATCGCGCTCGATGGGATCGCGCTCACACCTGAGCAGTACGTCGCCGCGCCGGATCGCTTGAGCATCGCGCAACCGCCACGGCGCCCGTTCTGCCTCGAGATCGAGACTGCGCTTGATCCATCCGCGAACACGGCGCTCCTCGGGCTCTACCGCTCGGGGCCCATCTACTGCACCCAGTGCGAGGCCGAAGGCTTCCGTCGCATAACGTATTTCCTCGATCGCCCCGACGTCATGGCGGTCTACACCACTCGGATCGAAGCGCCGAAAGCCGAAGCGCCGGTTCTGCTCAGCAATGGCAATCTTATGTCCAGCGGCGGCATTGCCGGCACCGACCGGCATTTTGCAATCTGGCACGATCCCTTTCCGAAACCTTCGTACCTGTTCGCCATGGTCGGCGGAAAGCTTGCCTGCGTCGAGGACCGTTTCCGCACCATGTCCGGCCGGGATGTCGCGCTTCGCATATATGTCGAGCCGGGAAAGGAAACCCGCTGCGGTCATGCGATGGAGTCGCTCAAGCGCGCCATGCGCTGGGATGAAACCGCGTTCGGGCGCGAGTACGATCTCGACATCTTCATGATCGTCGCGGTTTCGGACTTCAACATGGGGGCGATGGAGAACAAAGGCCTGAACGTCTTCAACGACAAATACGTGCTCGCCTCTCCCGACACCGCGACCGACGCCGATTTCGACCGGATCGAAGCAATCGTGGCGCATGAATATTTTCACAACTGGACCGGCAATCGCATTACCTGCCGCGACTGGTTTCAACTTTGCCTGAAGGAAGGGCTTACGGTTTTTCGTGACCAGGAGTTCACGGCCGATTTGCGCTCGCGCGCGGTCGAGCGCATCAGCGACGTCCGGTCTTTGCGCACGCATCAATTCGACGAGGATGCCGGACCGCTCGCGCACCCGGTACGGCCGGCTCAATATCATGAAATCAACAACTTTTATACGACGACGGTCTACGAGAAGGGCGCCGAAGTCGTGCGCATGCTCAGAACGCTGCTTGGATCGCAGAAGTTCCGCGAAGGCATGGACCTCTATTTCGCACGCCACGACGGTCAGGCGGCAACGGTGGAAGAATTCGTGCAATGCTTTTCCGATGTCTCCGGCGCCGACCTTACGCAGTTCATGCTCTGGTACTCGCAAGCCGGAACGCCGGAAGTGGTTGCTACCGGCCGCTACGATCCGCAGCGCAAAAGTTACCGCGTCGATCTGGTTCAGACGGTGCCGGCGACGCCCGGCCAGCCGGACAAGAAGCCGATGGTGATCCCGCTTGCCTGCGGACTGGTCGGGGCGGAGGGACGCGATCTGCCGCTCATCGGGCGTGATGGCGACGCGCTCCAAGATCGGGTGCTGATCTTGACTGAACCCTCGCAGCATTTCGAATTCACCAACATTCCCGAGCGACCGGTGTTGTCGCTCAACCGTGGCTTCTCGGCGCCGATCAAGCTTGTCGTCAACCTGTCCGGCGAGGATTTGAGATTTCTCACGACTCGCGACGGCGACGCATTCAATCGATGGCAGGCCTTCCAGACGCTCGCCACGCGCCTTCTGGTCGAGAATGCGATGACGCTACGCAGCGGCGGCGCAGCGCGTGCCGATCTCGGGCTCATAGATGCGCTGCGCACGGTTCTGGGGGACGACACGCTGGAGCCTGCCTTCCTCGCGCTCATGCTCACTGTTCCCGGCGAGTCGGACATCGCGCGCGAGCTCGGCCGGGACGTCGATCCGGCCGCGGTATTCACGGCCCGCTCGGCCCTGCGCGCGCTTGTCGGACGCGATCTCGGTGCCGACCTGTTGAATCGTTACTTATTGCTCTCGCAAACCGGGCCTTACCGCGCAGACCCGGCAAGTGTCGACCGGCGTTCGCTGCGCAATACCTGCCTCGATCTGCTCGTTGCAACGCGAAGCCATGAGGCCATCTCGCTCGCCATCCGGCAATATCACGCCGCCGATAACATGACCGATCGGATGGCGGCGCTGTCGGCGCTTTCGTTGTGTGAGGCTCCGGAACGTACCGAAGCACTGGCGAATTTTTATGACCGCTATCAGGCTGACCCCCTGATCATCGACAAATGGTTCTCGTTGCAGGCTGTCATCCCAGAAGCGGCGACCATCGACCGGGTGAAAGCGCTGACTGCGCACCCGGCATTCTCGTTTGCGAATCCCAATCGCGTGCGCGCCTTGATCCACGCCTTCGCAACCGGGAACCAGAAAGAGTTCAATCGCCCCGACGGGGCCGGATATGAATTCGTGGTGGATACGGTTCTGGCGCTCGATCCCAAGAATCCGCAACTGGCAGCCCGCCTCCTCTCCGCCTTTAAAAGCTGGCGCGCGCTGGAAGCGCAACGACGCGCGCGCGCCCAAACGGCACTGCGGCGAGTGGCGGATTCACCCCACCTGTCTCCGGACGTGGCCGACATCGTGCGGCGCACGCTCACCGAGGAGTGATCCTCA
>DASXIG010000669.1:0-13689 GCA_036498105.1 Xanthobacteraceae bacterium
GGATCCCGCCGGTGGAGATCTACCTTCCCATTGCCGATCTGCCGGTCAACATCCTGGTCATTCTGGCAATGGGGCTAGCCGTCGGTTTCATCTCCGGCATGTTCGGAATCGGCGGGGGCTTCCTGATGACGCCGCTCCTCATCTTCATCGGCATTTCGCCCGCAGTCGCGGTGGCGAGCGTCACCACGCATATCGCGGCATCGTCGATGTCGGGCTCGATCAGCTACTGGCGCCGTCGCGCCATCGACGTGGCGCTGGCCTGCATGCTGCTCGCCGGCGGCATCATCGGGACCGCGTTCGGCGTGTGGCTGTTCACGTTTCTGCGCGCCATCGGGCAGCTCGATATCACCATCGGCCTGTCCTACGTCCTCCTCCTCGGCATCGTAGGCTCATTGATGGTTGTGGAGAGCGTGAGCGCCATTATGCGCGTGCGCAAGGGCAAACCCGTCGACCTCCGCCGTCCCGGCAGCCACATGTGGATCCATGGCCTGCCGTTCAAGTTGCGCTTCAAGCGCTCGCGCATCTACGTCTCTGCCATTCCGGTGTGGGGAATAGGCTTCCTCATCGGCTTCATCGGCGCGGTGATGGGAATAGGCGGCGGATTTCTCCTTGTGCCTTTGCTGATCTATGTGCTGCGCGTGCCGACCGCGACCGTGATCGGCACCTCCATGGTGCTCACCCTCATCACCATGGCGTCTGCCACAATCATGCATGCCGCCACCAATCACCTCGTGGACGCGCTGCTCGCGCTCATCCTGATGGTCGGCGGGGTAACCGGCGCACAGTTCGGCGCGCGGGCCGGGCAGAAGATGCGCGGCGAGCGGTTGCGGCTGCTGCTCGGGCTCCTTGTGCTGGCAGTGGGAATCCGGTTTGCGCTCGATCTCGTGTTGCGCCCGGAGAGCCTCTATTCGATCCGCCCGCTGGACACCGACACATGAGAGCGCATGCGCTGAGCATCCTGCTCGTGCTTGCCGCGCTCGGCGGCGCGACCGCGCCGGCGGCTGCGGAGCGCCTGGTAGCATCGCTCTCCACCCATCGCGTGATGATCACGTCGAATTTCACCGGGGAGGAGCTCGTGCTGTTCGGTGGAATCGAGCAGGACAGCGCGTCGCGGCCGCGCGTCGGCTACGACATCGTTGTCACCGTGACGGGTCCGCGGCAAAGCACGGTTACCTTCCGCAAGAAACGCATGCTCGTCATTTGGGTCAACGCGGATTCGCGCGTGTTCGAGGACGCGCCTTCGTACCTCGCGGTGCTGTCCAACCGTCCGCTCCCCGCGATTACCAGCACCGACACCTTGCGGCGGCTCCAGCTCGGGCTCGAGAACGTCTCGCTGCCGCAGCGCGCGAGCATCAACATCGCCGAGTCCGGCAGCGACGACCCGTTCCGGCTCGCCTTCATCAAGATCAAGACCGATCACGGCCTTTACCGGGAAGTGTCGAACGGCGTCACCTTCATCGCGCCCGAGCTGTTCCGCGCCACCATCCCGCTCCCGGCCGAAGTGCTGGTCGGCACCTACGAGGTCGACGTGCGGCTTTTCTCCGATGGAACACAGCTCGCGCGCACTCCCGCTCCGTTCGAAGTCTATAAATCCGGCTTTGAGCAGGCCGTGACTGCCGCCGCACGTGACCATGGGGTAGCATACGGTTTCCTCACCGCGGCCATGGCCCTCGTCACCGGCTGGTTCGCGTCCGTCGTGTTCCGGCGCGATTGAGCCGAGCACATTCTCGTAGGGCGGATTAGCGAAGTCTAATCCGCCACCACACGGCGGGTTACGCCGTCAAATCGGCCAAGCCGATTTGACGGCGTAACCCGCCCTACGACTGCTTTTTGGAATAACTATCTCAGCACCATGCAGGCCGAAGACATCATGGTGCCGACGCGCAGCGGCGTGTGCTGCAAGCCCGGTGCCTTCCACATCGACCCGGTAGAGCCGGTCGAGCGCGCCGTAATTACCCACGCGCACGGAGATCACGCCCGCGCCGGTCACAGGAAAGTGCTGGCAACACAGGAGACGCTTGACCTGATGCGGCTGCGCCATGGCGATGATTTTGCCGGCAGTGCGCAGGCGGTTCGCTACGGCGAGCGCATCGATCTCGGCGAAATCATGGTGAGCTTTCATCCCGCCGGCCACGTGCTCGGCTCGGCGCAGATCGCGATCGAGGCGAACGGCACGCGCGTCGTGGCCTCGGGCGACTACAAGATCATCGCCGATCCCACCTGTGCACCATTCGAGCCCCTTGCCTGCGACCTCTTCATCACCGAAGCGACCTTCGGGCTGCCGGTTTTCCGTCACGGCGATCCCGATGCGGAGATCACCAAGCTGTTGCGTTCGGTCGCGCTCTTTCCCGAGCGCGCACATCTGATCGGCGCCTATTCGCTCGGAAAGGCGCAGCGTCTGATCGCACTCCTGCGCAAGGCAGGTTACGGCGAGCCGGTTTATCTGCACGGCGCGTTGGAGAAGATCACCCGGTATTATCGCAACCGCGGAATCGAGCTCGGCCGCCTGGAGCTCGTGCGCAATGCCGAGAGATCTTTGCTGGCCGGCGCCATTACGCTGTGCCCGCCGGCGGCTCTGAAGGAAATATGGTCGCGCCGCTTCCCCGACCCTGTGACGTGTCTCGCCTCGGGCTGGATGCGGGTACGCGCCCGCGCACGCCAGCAGCTTGTGCAATTGCCGCTCGTCATCTCGGATCATGCGGACTGGGATGGCCTTACCGGCGCCATCGCCGCCACCGGAGCCGCGGAGATCTGGGTCACCCACGGGCAAGAAGACGCGCTGGTGCACTGGAGCATGACGCGCGGACTGCGCGCGCGGCCCCTGGACATCGTAGGCTACGGGGACGAGGAGGACGGCGGTCTCGTCGCCCTGGATACCGAAGGGGGCGAAACTGCATGAAGCGCTTCGCCGCACTGCTCGACCGGCTGTCCTATGAACCGAGTCGCAACAACAAGCTCCGGCTCATGACGGATTATTTCGCCGGCACGGATGATCCGGACCGAGGCTGGGCGCTCGCGGCGCTGACCGGCGCGCTCTCGTTCCAGCACGCCAAGCCGGCCATGATCCGCACGCTTATCTCCGAGCGTACCGATCCCGTGCTGTTCGCGCTGTCGCACGATTATGTGGGCGACCTCTCCGAGACCGTCGCTCTCCTGTGGCCCGCAAGCGCGGGCGACCCCTCGCAGCACCATGATCTCAAGCTCAGCGAGATCGTCGCCGCGCTTTCGTCGCTTGCGAAGGCGGAGCTGCCGGGGGCGCTCGCGCGCTGGCTCGATGCGCTCGACGAGACCGGTCGCTGGGCCTTGCTCAAGCTCGTCACCGCGGAGCTGCGCATCGGCGTCTCGGCGCGGCTGGCGAAGACCGCGGTCGCCGCGCTGGGCGGCAAGGATGCGCAGGAGATCGAGCTCGTCTGGAGCAGCCTGCGGCCGCCCTATGTCGAGTTGTTCGCCTGGCTCGAGGGCCGCGCCGACAAGCCGGCGAGCAGCGATCCGGCGCCATTCCGTCCCGCCATGCTCGCGCACGCCATCGAGGAGAACGAGCTCGCCGCGCTCGAGCCTTCCGACTTCATCGCCGAATGGAAATGGGACGGCATCCGCGTGCAGGCCGCCGCGGGACGTGATGCACAGGGCAACCTGGTGGCCCGCCTTTACTCCCGCACCGGCGACGACATTTCCGGAAGCTTCCCGGATCTCGTGGCCGCGCTGCGCCTTCCAGGCGTCATCGACGGCGAGCTCCTCATCATGCGCGAGCACCGAGTGCAGAGCTTCAACGTGCTCCAGCAGAGACTCAATCGCAAATCGGTCGATGCCAAGCTGTTGGCGCAATACCCCGCGCACCTGCGCGCCTACGATCTCCTGGTCGATGGGGAGGAGGACCTCCGCCCCCTGCCCTTTGCGGCGCGCCGCAGGCGGCTCGAAGATTTCGTCGTGCGGCTCAATGAGCCGCGCATCAATCTCTCGCCGGTGGTACCGTTCTCGAGCTGGGGCGAGCTTGCCACCGCACGCGCCGACCCGGCTGCGGCGGGGGCTGGCGCGGATGCCGGCGCGGTCGAGGGCATCATGCTCAAGCGCCGCGATTCCTCGTATGTGCCCGGCCGCCCGAAGGGACAATGGTGGAAATGGAAGCGCGACCCGTTCATCGTGGACGCGGTGCTCATGTATGCGCAGCGCGGCAGCGGCAAGCGCTCGTCGTACTATTCCGATTACACGTTCGGGCTCTGGACCAGAGAGAATGACGGCGACGTGCTGGTGCCCGTCGGCAAGGCCTATTTTGGCTTCACCGATGAGGAACTCCGGCAGATCGATCGGTTCGTTCGCCGCCACACGGTGGAGCGATTCGGGCCGGTGCGCGAAGTGGTGCACGCAACCGATGCGGGTCTTGTGCTCGAAGTGGCGTTCGAAGGGCTGCAGCGCTCGAACCGCCACCGATCGGGAATCGCCATGCGCTTTCCCCGCATCAACCGGCTGCGCTGGGACAAGCCGCCGGGAGAGGCCGACCGCCTGGAAACGCTCCAAGGCATGCTGCACAAGATCGAGGCGGCGCGCGGCAACGGAGCAGTGGCCAAGCGCGCATCGTGATAGACTACGGCCGCGTAGGTCCCGAGTAGATCGACACAATGACCATGCCTTACGAGCGGCCAGGCCTCGAGAGCCGAGCGCATCAGAGGGACAGCGGCACCCTGGTGAACCGCTTCTTTGGAGGCCCGCCGCTCTCCGTCATCTTTCGGCTCGTGCTGCTTTCGATTCTCATCGGCGTCATCCTGGAGGTAATGGGCCTCGATCCCTGGAACATCATCGACAGCCTGCGCCGCCTCCTCATACGCGTGTGGGACATGGGTTTCGATGCCATACGCTGGCTGTGGCGTTACCTTGTCCTGGGAGCCTGCATTGTCGTGCCGGTGTGGCTCGTCATCCGCCTTTCGCGCATGGCGAGGCGAAGATAGCCCCGAATGCGGCCTACCTCGGCCAGGGCTCGGCGGTAATGGCGGCCGCGTCGAGGCCGACGAGCTCGTCCATGTCGGCAATGCCTTCCCGGCGCAGCGTGCTCGACAGGCCGGATTTGATCGCCGCGACAAGCCGCAGGCCATGAAAGATCAGCCCGGCATAGAGCTGAATGAGGGTAGCGCCCGCCCTGATCTTGGCGACCGCGGTCGCTCCGGAATCGATGCCGCCCACCCCAATCAAGGGAAACGCCCCCTCGACCCGCACATAGGTCTCCGCCAGCACCCGCGTTGCGAGCCCGAATAGCGGAGGACCCGAAAGCCCGCCCGCTTCCATTCCGATCGCGCGGTCTCGCAGGGCCGCCGGCCGCGCCACGGTGGTATTGCCGACGATCATGCCGTCCACCCGGTGCCTGCGCGCTGCACCGACGATGTCGTCGAGCTCTAAGAGCGTGAGGTCGGGGGCAATCTTGATGAGCACAGGGGTGAGGCCGGCGGTCCGGCTCATGCGCGTGCGCGCTTCCATGACGCGCGCGAGCAGCGCATCCAGCATGCCGCCTTGCTGCAGCTTGCGCAGCCCGGGCGTATTGGGCGACGAGATGTTCACGGCGAAATAGCTCACCACCGGCGCGAAGCGCTCGATCAGGCGCACGTAATCGCCGATGCGGTCGGAGCTGTCTCTGTTAGCGCCGATATTGACGCCGACGATCCCGCCCTGGTCGGCGCGCGCGCCTAGCCGGCGCAATACCGCCTCCGCCCCTTCGCTGTTGAAACCGAGCCGGTTGATCACCGCCCGATCACGCGCCAGCCGAAACACGCGCGGGCGCGCATTGCCGGCCTGCGGCAAAGGCGTCACCGTGCCCACCTCAACGAAGCCAAAGCCGAGCCGCAGGAGCGCGTCGGGCACCTCGGCGTGCTTGTCGAATCCTGCCGCCATGCCGACGGGGTTGGGGAAGTTGAGCCCGAAGGCCCGCACCGCAAGTTGCGGATCGTCCGCGGTGAGCTTGACGAGCGGAGGAAGCTTCAGCGCCAGAACCGAAAGCCGGTGCGCATTCTCCGCATCGAGCATGCGCAGGAGAGAGCGGACCCAGGGCTCAAGGAGGCCTATCACAGCATGAGCTCCGGAAACGCGTGCTGACCGCCGGCATCCAGAGGAAGCGGCTGCGTCCATAGCACTGCTGCAAGCGGTAAAGCGCCGTAGAGATGCGGGAACAGATCGCCGCCTCGGGAAGGCTCCCATCTGAGCGCATCGGTAAGTGCCTCCGCATCGACGGCAATCAGTACGAGGCCGGAGATGCCCGCAAAATGCCTGGATGCGGTCTCACGCACCTGGGGGGCAGTGGAGAAATGAATAAAACCGTCCCGCAAGTCCACAGCGGCGCCTTTGAATACCCCATCCCGTTGCGCCTCCTCCCAGAGCGGGAGCGAGCAGATCTTGTAGATGGTGGTGGTCATGGCATGGCATATTGCAATGAGTCGCAGGGTGAGCAAAGGCGCGCCGTGCTATAGCTCCATTCTCCAAAACCTCGCGCGTCGTGTCCACGCGCCTGGGCACCGCGCAACCAGACAAGGAGGCGGTAATGCATCGGCGCCAAGCTTTGAAGCTGCTCACAGGGATCGCGCTCTGCCCGCTCTGCGCGCAGGCAGGTTTTGGCGCGGACACGCACTGGAGCTACGAGGGCGCCGACGGTCCGTCAAAATGGTCCGAGCTCGATTCCGCCAATCGCGTCTGCTCCGCAGGCGCGCAGCAATCGCCCATAGATATCGGCGAGACCATCCGGGCACAGCTGCCCCCGCTCAAGATAACCTGGGACAGGCGCGCCGACAGCATCGTCAACAATGGCCATACCATCCAGGTGAATATGGGGGACACGAGCGTGCTTGGATACGCCAACGCGAACTATCGCCTGGTGCAGTTTCATTTCCATCATCCCAGCGAGCACCTCATCGCGGGCAAGAGCTTCGCCATGGAGACGCATTTCGTCCACGCCAACGCGGCGGGCGGGCTGGCGGTGATTGGCGCGTTGATGACGCCGGGCCGGGCAAATGCGGTGTTCAGCAAGGTCGTCTCGACGATGCCGGAGAAGGAAGGTCCGGCGGCCAAGGCGGACGCGGGGATCGATCCGAATGGCTTGCTGCCGGCAGCGCGGACCTACTACCGCTACTCCGGCTCGCTCACGACCCCGCCCTGCAGCGAGACCGTTGACTGGCTCCTGCTCACCGATGCCCTCCCGGTCGCGGAAACTGATATAGCGCGCTTCGCCAAGCTCTTTCCCATGAACGCACGGCCGGTGCAAAAGGCGAACCGCCGTTTCGTGCTCCGCTCGGGGTAGGGGCGGGTTTCAAACCCGCCCCTACAACATTCCTGAAATGGGTGTTACCGCCACACCAGCCAGGCGCCGCGGGCGAGATAGACGAGGCTGACCGCGAAGATGAGCGAGCGCGTCCACTGCCGGTAGCCGTGGTCGGTCATGCGCTCGATCACCAAGGGAGCGAGCGAGGTGCCCGCGATCGCCAACAGGATGCCGGGCCCGGTCGCCCACAGCGGCACATCCGCGATACCGGAGAGAGAGCCGAAATAGACTGCGCGCACGACGTGGCTGTAGGACTGAGTCACAGCCTTGGTCGCATTCGTCGTTTTGCGGTCGAGCATGCTTTTCTGAAAGAAGATGTCGAGAAACAATCCCCCGACGCCCGAGAGGATCTGCACGACGGTCGTCATGATCCCGGTCAGGAACGGCACGCCCCGCCACTCGATGTTGGGGCGGGCAGCCGCGGGCAGCGCCTCGATCAGAAACGGCAGCAAGCCGAGCGCAAGGTAGACCGTCGCCTTGTCGGGAACGAAAGCAATCGTCCACATCACGGCGAAGGAGATGATCGAGCCGAGCACATACCAGAAGAAGATCGGCCACAGCACGTAGGCGCGCCATTGCAGCGCACGCCATCCGTTGGCGAACAGCTGGACGATGGAAAACAGGATCATTCCCGTTGCGACATCGAAATAATTAAGCAGCACGCCGAGCAGGATCATGCCGCCCGCCATCCCGAACACGCCGGAAAGAAACGAGGTGAAAACGATGGTCACGCCGAGGACGGCGAAGGCCGAGAGGGTCATTTATGCCGAGCGGGCAAGCGCGCCGTCGATCATGTCGATGGTGTTCTGCACGCCATAGACGGCGACAAACGAGCCGAAACGCGGTCCCTTCTCCTGGCCGAGCAGCACCTGATAGAGCATGTTGAACCAGTCGAGCGCGACCCCCGGCTTGCCGTCCCTGGTCTTGATCTTGCCGGTCTTGTCCAAAAACGGCTCGCGCCGTCCGACCTCGTACACCACCTCCTGAATCTGCTCCGCGGTCACGCCCGGAGGGAGCTGCGCAAGCGCGTCGCGCAGGTCGAGAAGCGCCGCGCGCTCGCTCTCGCCCGGCTCGCGGAAATGCTTCTGGGGGAGCACGAAGTCGCGGAAATAGTGAATGGCATAGCGCACGAGCGCATCGAGCCTGGGATGGGTCCGCGGCGTCACGCCGGGACGGTAGCGCGCGACGAAACCCCAGAGGGTTTCGGCGTTCTCTGCATTGGAGGACGCCACCAGCGTGAGCAGCATGGAGAACGAGATCGGCATCTCCGGCTTCGGCGGATGACCGGAATGGATGTGCCAGACCGGATTGGAGAGTCGCCCCTTCCAATCCTGACGCTCATAGGCTTCCAGCAGCTGCTGATACTCGTCCATGTGACGCGGAATCACATCGAAATAGAGACGCTTTGCCGCCTTCGGCTCGCGATACATGAACAGCGACAGCGACTCCGGGCTGGCGTAACGCAGCCATTCCTCGATCGTCAGCCCGTTGCCCCTGGACTTGGAAATTTTCTGTCCGTTCTCGTCGAGGAAGAGCTCGTAGTTGAAGCCTTCCGGCGGCGCGCCGCCGAGCGCGCGGCAGATCTCGCCGGAAAGCTTTACCGAGTCGATCAGGTCCTTGCCTGCCATTTCATAATCGACCCCGAGCGCAAGCCAGCGCATGGCCCAGTCGGGTTTCCATTGGAGCTTTGTGCGCCCGCCGGTGACCAGCGTCCTCACCGTCTCTTTGCTGTCGGGATCCTCGTAGGTGATGGTGCCGGCTGCAGCATCATGGGCAATGATCGGGACCTGGAGCACCACGCCGGTCGTCGGCGAGATCGGCAGGAACGGCGAATAGGTCTGTGCACGCTCCTGCCGCAGCGAAGGCAGCATGATCGCCATCACCTCGTCGAAACGTTCCAGCACGGCGAGCAACGCACGGTCGAAGCGACCCGACGTGTAGCAATCGGTGGCGGACAGGAATTCGTAATCGAATCCGAACTGATCGAGGAACGCGCGCAGCCGCGCATTGTTGGCCGCGGCGAAGGAGGGATGCTCGCTAGAGAACGGATCCGGCACGCGCGACAACGGCTTGCCCAGATAGGCGGCCATCATCTCTCGATGCGGCACGTTGTCCGGCACCTTGCGCAATCCGTCCATGTCGTCGGAGAACGCGATCAGGCGCGTCTTCACGCGATCCTCGGTAAGCACGCGAAAGGCATGGCGCACCATGCTGGTGCGGGCCACCTCGCCGAACGTTCCGATATGGGGCAAGCCAGAGGGGCCGTAGCCGGTCTCGAAGACAACCTCGTCCTTGGGATGGCGCTTCAGCCGCCCGAGGATCTTGCGCGCTTCTTCGAACGGCCACGCATTCGAGTTTTCGGCGATTGCCCGCAGTTCCGAGGCCGGCGCTTGGATCGACATCTCCATCAACCTCGCCGCGTCATGCGTGGGCTTGACCCGCGCATCCATCAAAAAAGCGCTCTGCCCGTGCTAAGAGGATGGATTGCATCGGACCTCGGGCCTGCCCGAGGTCCGCGTTATTATAAACTGCCTCAAGCCGGGTAAACCCGGCTTGAGGTGTCAAGCCCGGCAATGACGTAGGTGGGGTCATAAATCAGAATGGACTGATGGGGAAATAGCGCAGCCAGAGATCCGCAAACCGGCCCTGCTCCCACACCCGGAACAGGGCCCAGTTCAATGCCAGCCTGATGGTCTCGTTGCCTTTGCGCACGGCGATGCCGATGCCTTCGCCGAAATAACGACTGTCGATAAAGGCTCCGCCGCGGAAGGCGCAGCAATTCTCGGAATCGGTGCCGTTGATCCAGAATGCAAGCGAGATCGCGTCCCCGAACAGGAGATCGACATCGCCGCGGCGCAGCGCAAGCCGCGCCACGTCGGTGTTGGGGTAGGCACGCACTTCAGCTTCGGTAAACAACTCCTTGAGGTAGGCCTCATGGGCCGTACCTGCGACCACCGCCACCTTTTTGCCTTCGAGCCGCTCGGGCAACGCATCGTCGACCGGTGAATCGCGCCTGGTTACGAAGCGCGCGGGCGTGCGGTAGTACGGATCGGTGAAATCGACCTTGTTCCGCATCTCGGGCGTGGTCGCAATCGAGGCAATCGCCGCATCCGCCTGATTGGCATTGAGCGCCGGAATGAGCGTCTCGAATCGACGCATCTGAATAGTGCAGGCGAGCTTGAGCTCCTCGCACATCATGCGCGCCAGCTCGACATTGAAACCTTGCGGATTGCCGTCGGGACCGGCGAAATTGAACGGCGGATAATCGATCTCGGTGAGGAAGCGGATCACGCTGACGCGGGACAGATCGGGTTTCTCCGGCCGGCGCCGGGGGTCCCAGAAACTCGGCACGCGCACGCTTTGCTCGTTCACCGCTTGCGCGTAGACATTGGGCGCCATGGCCAATGGTGACACGACAAGAAGCGCCAATCCAATGATGCAGATGCGGCTCAATTTGTAGGGTGGGTTAGCGGCCGCGTAACCCACCACCCACTTCGGTGGGTTACGCCTCGCAATCGTCTGCAAGCAGCCGATTATGAGGCTAACCCACCCTACATTTCGTGCGCGGCTTAATTGCATCGAGGACTGCTTTAGTCTTCTGCTACAGGTATCGGCGCAGGTCGGCGGCAGCAGCCTCGGTCGGGCGCTTGAGACTGAAGGGCGAAACGAAGCGGCCCTCCTTGTCCATGAGATAGACAATGGCGGTATGATCCATGGTGTAGTTGCCGCCGTCCAGGGGCACCTTCTTGTAATAGACACGATAGGCCTTCGCTACTGCCGCAACCTCGGCGGGATCGCCGGTAAGACCGGAGAGATGCGGATCGAAGCTGGACAGATAATCCTTCATCACTGCTGGAGTGTCGCGCTCAGGGTCCACGGTGATGAACAGCGCGCGGGTGCGGTCTGCGTCGGGGCCGAGCGCGCGCAGGATCTCGGAGACGTCGAACAAGGTGGTCGGACAGACGTCGGGACAATGGGTGAAACCAAAAAACACCAGGAAAGGATGCCCCTTGAAATCCCGATCGCTCACCGTCTTTCCGTTCTGATCGAGGAGATTGAACGGCCCACCGACCGCGGCAATCTGCTGAGCGATCGGGCTCGACATCCGGCTGCTCACGATAAGAACGACACCGAAGCAAACAAACAGGCCGGCCAGAAATGCCGCGCTGATCACCAGAATGCGGACGCTACGCGTCGTCATGCCTTGTCCCTCTATCCGCATGGGCGGGGCATGCTTCGCCCCGCCTCCTCACTTCGATGGGCGGCGCATGCATCGCCCCTGCGAACGTTCTTTCTTCGTCCGTTCCGTCATATGCAGGCGGCGATCCCTGCGGCGATCATCTCGTAGAACACCGCGCTGCCGTAATGCGCCCATAGCGCCAATGTGCCGGCCAATACCACACCCGATACAGCGGCAAGGATCGCGAGCGGCCGCGAAAGCCGATAGCGTGGCGCTGAAACTATCTCCGACATGGCGAACACATAGGCCGGAGTAAACCCCCGGACAATAAGTCTCACCGCAGATTGAAGCGGATCGGCACGGTGAGATTGACCTGCGGCCCGGCCAATTCCGCCGGGGGCGCCGGGAAGGGCTGCGCGCGCCGCAAGAGCGCAAGCGCCTCCTCGTCGAGCGCTGCGGCGCCGGAGCTGCGCGTGATCCGGCTGTCGATCACGCGGCCCTCCCGATCCAGCGTGAAGAGCACCTGTGCGACCCCTTGCTCGCCGCGCGCCTGCGACCCGGAGGGGTAGCGCTTATTGCGCTCGAGCAGTGCGACAATACGCGTTGTCCAGCTCGGAATGGCGTTGGAGGTCTTCGGGGTGGGTCGGCCAATGGTCGGAGCAGCCGGAATTGCCGCCCGCTCCAGTGGCGCGGCTGGCGGCGCGGATGTCATCGGCGCCGGGGGACGCGGCACTTCCTGAGGTTCCGGCTTGACCTCCTGCGGCGGTTCGAGCGGCACGTCCGGATTGGGAGCAGGCTTGATCTCCAGCAGCGGCTCTTCCACCCGCTCCACCGGCTTCTCGGGAGATGCATCCGACATCACCTGCTCCGGGCCGGGCGGAATGTCCGTGACCTCACTCGCGGGGGTGACCGGGATCGGCGAGAAGTCCACGACAATGGCACCGGCAGGCAGGTCGGGCTCGCTCTCTTCACGCCAAGGCAGCATCACGGCGCTGATCGCTGCGTGGGCGAGTACCGCGATCGCGCCGCATATGATCCAGCGCCGCAGGTCGAGGCCATCGTCCACCGCCAGCGCGCTCATGGTGCGGGAACCTTCTCCAGCGAGACCAGCGCGACCTTGAGGTAACCCGCCGCGCGCAGGAGGTTCATCACCTCCATCACCTCGCCATAAGGCACCGCCTTGTCCGCGCGCAGAAATATGCGCGTGTCCTTTTCCCCTTTGGTGGCGCCCTCGAGCGTGGCGCCGAGCTTATCTCGAGTGACCGGATCATTACCCAGCGAAAGCGTGAGGTCGGATTTCACGGACAAATAGACCGGCTTGTCCGGCCGCTGCTGCGGCTCGGCGGTCGCGGCGGGCAGATTGACCTGGATATCGACCGTCGCGAGCGGCGCGGCGACCATGAAGATGATCAAGAGGACCAGCATCACGTCTATGAACGGAGTGACGTTGATCTCGTGCACCTCGTTGAGGGCGTCCTCACCGTGATCAAGCCGCACGCTCATCGCCTAGTGTCCCGATCCGAAATTCGTCCATCGTGCGGCAACCTCATCTACGAATTTCGGAATCGAAGGACACTAGCAAACCTATGATTCTAGTGTGGCTTTGGTTCAGAAGTCCGCAACCGGGCTCGCCGCAAGAATGTAGCGGACTTCTGAACCGCCACACTAGCCCTCCAGCTTCACTCGGCAGCGGGTGGAAATGGAGCGGTTCGCCGTGAGGGGCCGGCAGCCGCTGCCGGCCGGTCGAGGTCGCGGCTCACGAGGCGCAGCACCTCCGCCGCGCCATCGCCAAGGAGCGCGCGGTAGCCGGCAATGGAGCGGGCAAACACATTGTAGATCATCACCGCGGGAATGGCGGCAGCGAGTCCGAAAGCGGTGGCGAGCAGCGCCTCGGCAATGCCGGGCGCCACCACCGCGAGATTGGTGGTGTGCGCCTTCGAGATACCGATGAAGCTGTTCATGATGCCCCAGACGGTGCCGAACAGCCCCACGAACGGCGCGGTTGCGCCAATCGTGGCCAGCACGCCGGTGGCGCGCGAAATGCGGCGGTTGAAGCTGGCCTCGAGGCGCTCGAGCCGCGATGCGACGCGCTCCTTGATGGCCTCGCGCTCATGCGGATTGGGCGAAAGCCTGAGCTCGGTCATGGCGGCTGCGAGAAATCTGCCGATCTCGCTGTTCGTGCCGGAAAGCCGGGCTTCGCCGTTCGCTACCGAGG
>DASXIG010000670.1:0-1970 GCA_036498105.1 Xanthobacteraceae bacterium
CCGGGATAGAGTTCGTAAATTCTGTTGAGGACGCGAAGCAGCGTTGACTTGCCGCAGCCGGACGGGCCGATGAACGCAGTGACCCGCCGGTCGTGCAACGGCATCGTTATGTTCTTCAGAGCCTTGAACGCGCCGTAATAAAAATCGACGTTGCGGATCAGAACTTTTTGACGGGGAGCGGGTTGCGCCTCCGTCCGCTGCAAATCGGGTGATGACATCGGCATTGGTTGCCGCGCAGTGGCTGGGCTCATTGCTTGAACGTGCTCCAGGAAGCGATGGCTCGGGCGCTAATGTTGAGAATCAAGACTGTGATTGTGATCAGCAGCGCGCCGCCCCATGCCAGCGTTTGCCAATCGGCATAAGGGCTCATCGCAAACTGGAAGATGACAACCGGGAGGTTCGCCATCGGCGCATTGAGGTTGGTGCTCCAGAACTGATTGTTGAGCGCGGTGAACAGCAGCGGCGCGGTTTCGCCGGCGATGCGCGCGACCGCGAGCATGACGCCGGTCACCATCCCCTGGATCGCCGCGCGGTAAGAGATCATTACGATCACCTTCCACTTCGGCGAGCCCAGAGCCGAAGCCGCTTCGCGCAGCGTACTCGGGACCAGGTTGAGCATGTCTTCAGTGGTGCGCACGACCACCGGGATCACAATGATGGCGAGCGCCACAGCCCCGGCCCAGGCCGAGAAGTGGCCCATCGGAACGACCATCAGCTCATAGACGAAGAGCCCGACGATGATCGAAGGTGCGCTCAGCAAGATGTCGTTGATAAAGCGGACGACCTCGCCAAAGCGGCTGCCGCGGCTGTATTCCGCAAGGAAGGTGCCGGCCAGAATGCCTGTCGGCGTCCCGATCAGGGTCCCGATCAAGGTCATCGCGACGCTGCCCAAGATCGCATTCAACAAGCCGCCTGCACTGCCCGGCGGCGGAGTCATTTGGGAAAATAGTGCCGGGGTTATCGCGGCAATCCCGTTCTCCAGGAGTGTCCACAGAACCAGGACCAGCCAAAGAACTCCAAAGGCGGTAGCCGCAACCGACAAGGTCATGATCGTGCCATTGGCGATGCGTCGGCGGGCGTAAACATTCATAGCATCAGGTTCCCGCCTGCTTTTGCAGCCGCAGCAGCATAAACTTTGCGATTGCCAGCACGATGAACGTGATGACGAACAGGATGAAACCGAGCGCGATCAACGACGATCGATAGAGATCGCTAAAAGCCTCGGTGAATTCATTCGCGAGCGTCGCCGATATAGTGGTTCCCGGCTGCAGGATCGAGGCGCTGATGCTATGCGCGTTGCCGATGACGAAGGTGACGGCCATCGTCTCGCCGAGCGCCCGGCCGAGACCGAGCATGATGCCGCCGATGACGCCGATGCGGGTGAAGGGGAGGACAACCCGCAAGACGACCTCGGTGCGAGTGGCGCCCAGACCGTAAGCGCTTTCCTTCAACATCGGCGGCACAGTCTCGAACACGTCGCGCATGATCGAAGAGATGAACGGCAACACCATGATCGCCAGGATGAACCCGGCGGTCAGGATGCCGATGCCCAGCGGCGGACCGGCAAAGAGCGCTCCAATTCCTGGGATCTGCCCGAAAGTATCGATGATCGCCGGTTCGATGTACTGCTGGACGAAGGGCGCGAATACAAACAGGCCCCAGATGCCGTAGATGATGCTTGGAATTGCCGCCAACAGCTCGATCATCGTGGCGAGCGGGCGTTTCAACCACAGCGGACAGATCTCGGTGATGAACAGCGCAACTCCGAAAGCCACCGGAATCCCGACCAGCATGGCAATGGCGGAGGTCGCGAGCGTTCCGTAGATCGACGCGAGCGCTCCGAACTTTTCGGTCACCGGGTTCCAAACCTCGGTAACGACGAAGGAGAGGCCAAAAGTTCGGAAGGCCGGCAGCGCCCCTTCGATCAGCGCAACAATGACGCCGCCGAGGATCAGCAGAACCAGCAGCGC
>DASXIG010000671.1:0-2164 GCA_036498105.1 Xanthobacteraceae bacterium
CGCAATCTCCTTTAGCGCCCCGATCACCGGCGCGAGCTGTTTCTTTGCATCATCGCCGAGTTCGGCGCTTCCCGGCGCGAACAGCACCTCCGACTGAAACACGAAGCGGTCGCCGACAATCCGGATGTCCGCCCTATCACCAAGGATCGCACGCAATCGGCCGAAGAACTCCGAGCGATAGCGCGCGAGCTCCTCGACTTTGTTGACAAGCGCCAGGTTGAGCCGCTTGCCGAGCTCGACGATCTGCCCTTGCTGGTCCTTGACCTTGGCTTCGGAAGCATCGAGGGCTGCCGCGATGCGGGAGAGCTGGTCGCGCAACGTAGCAATCTGGGCATTCAACTCGTCCACCCGGGTGAGCGCCTTCCGGCTGATTTCCTTCTCCGCGCTCAGCGCCTGCTCGGATCCCGCAGCACGGCTGCTGAGCTCGCGCAGCCGGACATCCCGGGCATCGATCTCCTTTTGCGCGAGCGAGGTCTTTTCCTGCTCGGAGGCGAGCTGGGCTTCGAGCTCCTTCGAGCGGTCTCGCACGGCTGCGGCAGTTTGCTGCTGTTGTGCAAGGGCGGCAACCTTGGCTTCGAGATCGGCCCTGACGGTTTTCAGGGCATCGAGGTCGCGCCGCAGGCTCTCGATCTCGCGCAGCTGCAGGTCGATCTTCTCCTTGTCGGCGCTGACGATCGCATCCGCGTCGCGCAGCTTGCCGCTCAGCTGATCCCGCTCGGCGACGGCGCTCTTCAGCTGCGCGGACAACTCCGCCGTGCCGGAACGCAGCTCGTCGTTCGAGCGCCGTTCGACTGCCAGCAGGCTCGCCAGCTCATCGACCTGCTGTTGGAGTTTCTGCAATGCCTGGTCACGGCCGGACAATGCGGCCCCGAGGTAGAATTGCCCGGCGGTGAACACCAGGAGAATAAAGATGATCACCATCAGCAGCTGCGCCAGCGCGTCGACGAACCCTGGCCAGATGTCGATGCTGGAGCGGCGGGAGCCGCGTGGTGTTATTGCCATGTCGCGGAAAAGAGCGCGGTCAGCGCCGGGCGTCTTCTGCCAAGGCGGCGATCGTGCGGGCGACGATGCGGATATCGCCGCGCAGGTCTTGCACGCTCTGCTCCCGGCCCTTGACGACGTCTTCGCTGAGCCGCGCTACATAGGCCTCGATGTTACGCAGATGATTGCGGAGCACGTCGCCGTGACCGAGCGAGTTCTCGACCGCCTCGGCAAGTCGGGCGAGGGACGGCCTCAGTTCCAACTGATTTTCGGCGAGCCGCACCATCAGGATCTGGCCGGCCTTCATCTGCTCCCCAAGAACGCCGAGACGGTCGGTCAGGCTCGCAAGCGTGGCATTGGCGCCGATCCGGCTCTCCTCGCCACGCGCAATGATGCGCTGGAGGTTTTCGAGGCTGTCGGCGGTCTGCTCGAGCAACGCCTGAATATAGGCCGGCACCGATCCGTCTCCCGCGTCGCTTAACGGACTCGCGGAGAGCCGGGTATAGACCGACAGCGATTCTTCCAGCTCGTTGTAGAACCGGTTCTGCGCCTGGCCGGCTTGCAGATCGAGAAAGCCCAGGACGAGGCTGCCGGCGAGCCCGAACAAAGATGCGCTGAACGCCGTCCCCATGCCGTGAAGGGGCGACTCCAAGCCGGATTTGAGATCGGCGAATGCACGAGCGACATCGTTGGCGCCGATGTTCAGCGTTCCGATTACATCGCCGACCGACCGCACCGTCTCGAGGAGCCCGTAAAAGGTGCCGAGAAGACCGAGAAAGATCAGCACTCCGATCAGGTAGCGCGAGGTCTCGCGCGTTTCGTTGAGCCGCGACGCGATCCCGTCGAGCAAGGCCTGCAAGGAGGTTGCCGATAGGCTGACACGCCGGCCCGGCTGCGCCTCGAGCATCCGGGCCATCGACCCGAGCAACCTCGGTGCCGCCGCACCCGCCGCCGAATCGCCACCACCAGATTCGTGGTTGCGAAAGTCCTCGATCCATCGGAGTTCGGGATCGAGCGAGAGCACCTGGCGGAAAATGTAAACGATGCCGGCGATCAGAATTCCGAGAATGACGCCGTTGACCGCCGGATTGCCCATGAACGCGTTGACCAAGGGGCGGCCCAGCAATGCGGCCAATCCCGCCACCAGCACCAGGAACAGGACCATCCGAATCAAGAAACGGCG
>DASXIG010000672.1:0-2038 GCA_036498105.1 Xanthobacteraceae bacterium
GAGGTGAGGAGGTTGCGCAGATCATGATTGATCTTGGAGACGGCAAGCCCGAGCGCGGCGAGGTGAGTCTTCTGCGCGAGCAGGGCTGCGAGATCGCCTTGCATCCCCGCCAGCTCGCGCTCGGCAGTTCCGAGCTCATCCCGCCGATCCGAGGCCACGATGATGCGGGCAGGATTCTCCGGATCGGCGCGGAAGGCAACCATGTTTTCGGTCATGCGCCGCATGGGCCGCACCAGGAGCCGGTGCAGCGACAGATAGACGAGGGTTGCGGAAAAAGCCGAAATAATCAGGGACAGGATCAGGATGTGGATCGAGAAATCCACCATCGCGCGGCGCAGCGGCGCCTCATCGGCAACGATCTCGACATACTCGCCCATGGGCGCCGGTCCCATCACCCGCATGACGTCGGTGTTGGAGCCGAGCAGCGTCTCGAACGCATCGATGATGGCGCGATGCCAGGACATGTCGCGCATGTCGATGTCGTGGTTGATCGCGGGCGGCATGTCGGAGGCTGCAAGCAGCGCCCGGCGCCTGCCCATTTTCAGCACCACCGCGCGCGCGCCGATGCTCTCGAGGAGCTGGCGCGCGACCCGGTCGGGCACAACGCCGTCCGGCACGGTCTGAAACACCAACGCGGCCGTGTAGGCGGCGGAAAGCCGGTCGCGCAGCCAGTTGAGACGGAAATTGGCGACCGAGGGGACATAGATCAGCACCTCAGCCATCATGACGAACACGAGGGTGAGCAGGAGGAGCTTCGCCGACAGGCCAGCTCCAGGCTTCCCCGCGCCAGCGGCTGCCGGCGGCGAGGCGGCATTCCCGGTCACATTCTCCGCCATGATCATGTTACGGCTAACTTGGTCCCGTGCTCATCCAAACCGGCGCAGAAGGACGATGATCCGCTGCACAAACCGGTTGGTCAAACCGGGGGTGAAATAGGTCATGGCAGCGCGTTTTCCAACTTCCGAGCGCGTGGGATAGGGTATGATCATGCCGGCGAATACCCTGATATTGAGCTTGCGGGTCACCGCCAAGGTCCAAGGTGCGATCAGCTCGCCAGCGCCCACGCCCACGATGGTCGCACCCAGGATCCTTCCGCTGCTGCTCGTCACGACTTTGATGTGGCCGTCGGTCTCCCGCTCCGCCTGGGCGCGATCGTTCTCGTGGAAGGGCCAGCGCAGCACCCGAAAACTGCCCCCAAGGCGACGCGCCTCCTCCTCGGTGAGCCCGACATGGGCGAGCTCCGGATCGGTGAAGGTCACCCTTGGAACGATATGGTCGTCCACCCGCACGGGCAGGCGAAACAGCGCGTTGCGGATCACCAGGCCGGCTTGGTGATTGGCAAGATGGGTAAATTGCGGCCCGCCTGCAATATCGCCGATGGCGTACACGCGCCGGTTCGTGGTCTTGAGCCCTTTATCAACATGAATGCCCGCGCGATCGTGGCGGATGCCGGCCGCGTCGAGCCCGAGGCCCTCGACATTGGCGCGCCGGCCGGTTGCGAGCAGGAGATGGCTGCCGATAATGCCTTCTTCTTCATCTTGTCCTTGGGCCCCGGCGCTAACCACGACCCGGATTCGTCCGTTCGCGGCCTCCACCCGCGCAACGGCGGTGCTGCTACGCAGGTCCACGCCCTCGCGCGCGAGCGCACCGAGCACGACCTGGCCGCATTCCGCATCCTCGCGCGCGAGCGGCTGCCCCGCTTCGATCACCGTGACGGCAGAGCCCAGACGGCAGAAGGCTTGTGCAAGCTCGAGCCCCACCGGACCGGCGCCGATCACGATGAGATGCTCCGGCCGTGCCGTGAGCTCGAATACCGTCTCGTTGGTCAGATAAGGCGTCTCCTCCAGCCCAGGGATGGGCGGCACCGCCGGCGAGGAGCCCGCTGCAATGACAAAACGCCGCGCCTTGATCTCGATGCGATCGCCGACACTCACGGTCTGAGCATCCCTGAAGCGCGCGGCCCCTTGGATCACGCGCACCCCGAGCCCGGTGAAGCGCTCCCGCGAGTCGTTCGGCTCGATAGCGGCGATGACGTCCT
>DASXIG010000673.1:0-5778 GCA_036498105.1 Xanthobacteraceae bacterium
GGCACGAACACGAACAGCGTGTCCGGGTTGAGATCGCGTGCGCGCTGCAGGAACGGCGAGAAATCAGGATTGGCGAGCGGGACTTTGATCGTGTCGAGCACCTCGCCGCCGGCCTTCTTGAATGCGTCCGTAAAAACAGCCGTCGCTTCGGCGCCCGGCGCCCAGTCGGATTGCACGATCACGACCTTCTTGCTGCCGTTCTTGGCTGCCCATTCGCCGATGATGCCCGACTGCTGCCCAAGGGTGAAGCTGGTGCGCACCATGTAGGGGTTGTTCGAGTTGATGACGCTCGATGTGCCCGAGACCATGACGACGTTTGCGGTCTTGCCCTGGGTCGAGAGCGGACCGATGGCCATTGCGCTCGGCGTGAGCGCCGAGCCAACGACGGCGACCTTCTCGTTGACGATCAGCTCCTGCGCAAGGCGCTTGGAATTGTCGGGGACGCCGGCGTCATCCTTGATGATCAGCTCGATTTTCTTGCCGGCGACACTCGTTCCGTGCTGCTGCGTATAAAGCTGCACACCGGCCTGCACCTGCTTGCCGACCGGTGCGAGCCCGCCGGTGAGCGGCAGGACAAGGCCGATCTTGGCGGCGTCCTGGGCGAGCGCACTGTTCGCGGCCAGCGCGGAGATCGCATAGGCGAGTGTGGTTACGGCAGCTTTGCGGATCATGGGCGTTCCTCCTGCGGTGATCGTTTTTCACGAGTCTGCTGCACTGTCTTCGTATCTCAGCGTCCGATGCTGTCCAATCAGGCGTGCGCCTTGCGCTGGGGGTCCATGATCTGCTCGAGCCTGCCGAGAATGCGCATGCAGGGAAGGACCTGCGCGAGGCTCGCGTTGGGTTCGCGCTTCTCCTTGATGGCCGCGATGAACTCGCGGTCCTCGAGCTCGATGCCGTCCATGGAGACATCGACCTTCGAGACGTCGATGCGATTGTCCTTGCCGTCGCTGAGGTCGTCGTAGAAGGCTTTGTAGGTACCGTTGTCGCAGATGTAGCGGAAGAACGAGCCGAGCGGTCCATCGTTGTTGAACGAGAGCGACAGCGTCAGGATGGCGCCTGACGGCACCTTCGCCACAATGCCCATATCCATCGCAATGCCGAGCTGCGGATGGATCGGGCCCTGCACCGCGTAGCAGTCGGAGATGGTCTGTCCCGTCTGATACTGGAAGAGATCGATGGTGTGCGCGGCGTGATGCCACAAGAGATGGTCGGTCCAGCTGCGCGGGTTACCCGCCGCGTTGATGTTCTTGCGCCGGAAGAAATAGGTCTGGACATCCATCTGCTGGATTGCCAGTTCCCCTTTCCGGATGCGCTTATGGATCCATTGGTGGCTGGGATTGAAACGGCGCACGTGCCCACCCATGGCAACGACGCCCGTCTCCTTCGCGATCCGCAGCAGCCCTTCGGCGTCCTCGACGCTGTCGGCGACCGGGATTTCGATGAGCACATGCTTGCCGGCCCGCATCACCTGCTCACCTTGACGAAAGTGCATCTTGGTCGGAGTGGTGAGGATCACCGCATCGGCCCGCTTGATACCCTCGGAGAGCTCGCCGGTGTAATGCGGCACCCCGTATTTTTTCGCCACTTGCGCGGTCGCGTCCTGATTACCGCCGACGAGGGAGGTGATCTCAACCTCGGGAATGCGCTTGAGGGCATCGAGATGTTTCTGGCCGAAGGCGCCTTGGCCGGCTACGCAAATCTTCATCGTGCTTCCTTACTTTGACTCAAGCCTGAGATGCGGGGCGTACGCTTGCGCAATGCCGCCTGCCGGGTCCGGCCCGCAGCTGGGCGTTTGCGCGCGGCGGCGCCTTTGCGCTTGTTCTCGAGAATGATGTGACCGACGGCCGTATTGGAGGCCGGCACGGTGTAGAACCGATAGACCTCCGCGACATCGTCGTCGAGCGCGCCGCGCATGATCAGCCACATCACCATCTCGATGCCCTCGGCGCCCGCCTCGCGCATGTATTCGATGTGCGGGATGCGCGTGAGCTTCTTCGGATTCCTGCTGAGATTATCGAGAAACGCCTTGTCCCATTTGCTGTTGATCAGGCCCGCGCGCGGCCCGCTGATCTGATGCGACAGCCCGCCGGTGCCGAACATGACCACCCTGAGATCCTCCGGATAGGACTCGACCGCCTTGCGGATCGCCTTGCCCAGCATGAAGCATCGATGGCCGGTGGGAGGCGGATACATCACGACGTTCACCGCCAGCGGGATGACCGGGCACGGCCAGGCGTCTTTGGGTTGGCCGAACAACAGATTCATCGGCACGGTCAGGCCGTGATCGACTTCCATCTTGTTGACAACGGTGATGTCGAACTCGTCGAGAATGACGGACTGCGCGATGTGGGCGGCAAGCTCGGGATGCCCCTGCAAGACCGGCACGGGGCGCGGCCCCCACCCTTCGTCCGCAGGCGGAAACTCCGCAGCGCATCCGAGCGCGAAGGTCGGGATGATGTCGACGGAGAAGGCCGAGGCGTGGTCGTTATAGACCACGATGGCCACGTCCGGGCTCGTTCTGGCCATCCATTCCTTGGATGGCTCGAAACCCGAGAACACCCGCTTCCAATACGGTTCCTCGGTCTTGCCGAGATCGAGCGCCGCGCCGATCGCCGGCACGTGCGAGGAGCCTACACCTGCGATGATTTTTGCCACGGTTCACTTCCGCCTTGCTGAGGGTTTTGATTTCGGTTTTGATTTCGGATTCGCCTTGCGTTTTTCACCGGCGCGTCTGTCTTTGCCCGACTTGCTGCGGTTGCCTTCCACCGAGCGGCCGCCCGCGAGCATCATCTTGGCGTAGTCCTCCTGGGACGCGCCGGTCATGACCGCGGCAAGATGCTGGAAGGAATGGCCGTCCGCAGCGCCCAGCTTGGCGGTGAAGTAGATATTCCCGCCAAGCTCCAGCATGCGATTGTAATCGCGCTCGAGGATGGCGTCACGCTGCTCCGCCGTGAGCTGAAACCTCTGCAGATATCCCGCTTCATCAGCCTTGAAGGCCTTGCGGTTCTCCTCCTTCATCAGCGACATGCAGAACATGTTGATTCCGTAGCCCTGGCGCGAACGCTCGGCGTCGAAGACGAAGGTGCCGGGGATATCGTCGTATTCCTGCGCCCTGCGTGTCATCTCGCTCTCCTCGTGTCCATCCCATTATATAGCGCACAACGCGCCCGCACTGAATGCGTCTAACGCGGCTGCCGTAGGGCGGGTTAGCGAGCGGCGCTCTTGCGCCGGGAGCGTAACCCGCCATGGTGGGTTACGGCGCGCGCACGCAGGCGAGCTCGCGCTGTCTGCGCAAAAGAGCGCGCACGCCTAACCCACCCTACGGAGGCACAAAAGCTCAGCTCCAATAAAGCCGCATGGGATTGTCAACCAGGAGCGCCTGTTGCTCGGCGGCGCTCGGCGCGATCCTGGGGATGTAATCGACCAGGACGCCATCGTCGGGCGCCTCCTTTTTCATGTTGGGGTGCGGCCAATCGGTGCCCCAGATGACCCGCTCGGGGAAATGCTGCACGAGCGCTCGGCCGAACGGCACGACGTCGTCGTAGGGCGCGCCGGCGAGCGTCATGCGTTCCGGGCACGTCACCTTCACCCAGAAATTGGGATGGCGCTCCATCAACTTGTGAAGGCGCTGATTGTCAGGGTGATCGACGCCCTTCTTCACCTCGGGCGTTCCCATGTGATCGACCACGACCGTGCTCGGCAGCGACGTGAAGAACGGCTCGAGCTCGGGCAGGTCGGCCATCTCGAAATAGACCACGATGTGCCAGCCGAGCGGCGCGACGCGCGCGGCGATGCGCGCAAGCACATCGCGTGGCGTGAAATCAACGAGCCGCTTGACGAAGTTGAAGCGAACCCCGCGCACCCCGGTGCGATCCATCCACTCGAGCTCGTCGTCGGTGACCTCCTCGCCCACGAAAGCCACGCCTTTCGCCCTGCCGCTGGAGGTTTCGAGCGCGTCGACCATGGCGCGATTGTCCTTGCTGTGGCAGCTCGCCTGCACGATCACGTTCTTGTCAAAGCCGAGAAAATCGCGCAGGGCGAACAGCTTCTCCTTGGGCGCGTCGCAGGGCGTATATTTGCGCTCCGGCGCGTAGGGGAATTTGGCCTCCGGACCGAACACGTGACAGTGCGCGTCCACGGCGCCTGCCGGCGGCTGGTATTTCGGCTTGGACGGACTGGGATGAAACGGAATGTAACCCGGACTCATTGCCATGAGCCCTCTCCCACCAGGTGTGGTGTGATGTGCTCAACGCGCGCAACACGCTCGGTCTGCTCCCTCTCCCCCTTCTTAGGGGGAGAGGGGTGGGGTGAGGGGCTGCGGCCCAACCGATGGGTGTGCCCCTCACCCCCACCCTCTCCCCGCGCCAAGGGCGGGGAGAGGGAGTTAGACCGAGTCTGCGGCACCATTATCCCCCACTACACCCGCTCCAGCGCGAGCGACACGCCCTGGCCGACGCCGACGCACATGGTCGCGAGCGCGAGCTTGCCGCCGCGCTTCTCCAATCCATGCACGGCTGTAAGCGCAATGCGCGCGCCGGACATTCCAAGCGGGTGGCCGAGCGCAATGGCGCCGCCGTGGGGATTGACGTGCTCGGCGCCGTCGGGGACGCCGAGCTGGCGCAGGCATGCGAGACCTTGCGAGGCAAATGCCTCGTTGATCTCGATGAGATCGAAGTCTCCGATCTTGAGACCCAACCGCGCCATCAGCTTGCGGGTCGACGGCACCGGGCCTACTCCCATCACGCGCGGCGGCACCGCGGCCGAAGCCATCCCAAGCACGCGGGCACGGGGTGTGAGCCCGTGACGCTCGGCGGCTTGCGCGCTCGCCAGGATCACCGCCGCTGCGCCGTCGTTGATGCCGGACGCATTGCCCGCGGTCACCGTTCCCGGGTCGCGGGCAAACGGCTTGAGCTTGGCAAGCCCTTCGAGCGTGGTCTGCGGGCGGGGGTGCTCGTCCTTGTCGACAATGATCGGGCCCGCCTTTCCGCCCGGAGTCTCGACCGACACGATCTCCTCCGCAAAATAGCCCGCAGCAATGGCGCGACCGGCGCGCTGCTGGGAGCGCAGGGCGAATCCATCCTGGTCCGCGCGCGAGACCTGATATTCCTCCGCCACGTTCTCGCCGGTCTCCGCCATGGAATCGACGCCGTACTGCGCCTTGAGCAGCGGATTGATGAAGCGCCAGCCGAGCGTCGTATCGGCGATCTCGGCGCTGCGCTGGAACGCCTCCTCGGCCTTGCCCATGACCAGGGGAGCGCGCGTCATGGATTCGACCCCGCCCGCAATGACAAACTCGGTTTCGCCGCAGCGGATGGCGCGGGCCGCATCGCCGATCGCATTGAGCCCCGAAGCGCACAGCCGATTGACCGTAACCGCCGGAACGCAATCCGGGATGCCGGCCAGGAGCAGCGCCATGCGCGCCACGTTGCGATTGTCCTCGCCCGCCTGATTGGCGCAGCCGAGCACGACCTCGTCGAGCTCCGACCAGTCGATGTCGGGATGACGCTTTACCAGGGCCTTGATCGGGACCGCGGCAAGATCGTCGGGACGCACGCGCGCGAGCGCGCCGCCATAGCGGCCGATCGGGGTGCGCACTGCATCGCACATGAAAACGTCGCGTGTCTCGCTCATGCTCGTCCTCTCCTTATGCCGCCTTGCCGTTTATGCCGCCTTGCCGTGGGCTCGCGCAGTGCGGTCGTGCAGCGCGCGCAGAACCGACAGCTCCTGCTCGGTCGGGGGGGCGGTCTCTCGGGCGTGGGCGGCAAATTGCACCGGCCA
>DASXIG010000674.1:0-5234 GCA_036498105.1 Xanthobacteraceae bacterium
TCGGTCGAAGGATTGGGCCATCGGCTGCCCGCCTATGCCGGGCGCGCGCTGCAGGAGGAAGTGGAGACGCTCACAAGCGTTCTGGAAACACCGGCACGCCCATTGGCGGCGATCGTCGGCGGCGCCAAAATCTCGACCAAGCTCGAGCTTCTCGGTAATCTGCTCGATAAAGTCGATGTTCTCGTGATCGGCGGAGGCATGGCCAACACATTTCTCGCCGCGCTCGGCAAGCCCATCGGCAAATCGCTGTGCGAGCACAATCAGGTGCCGACGGCCCGCGACATTCTCGCCAAGGCAAAGCGCGAACGCCGCGAGATCGTATTGCCTGTCGACGTCGTCACAGCGCAAAAGCTCGAGCGGAACGCGCCCTCGCGCATGGTGCTTACCGACTCTGTCGAGCCTTCCGACATGATCCTGGACATTGGCCGGCGCAGCATCGAGCACGTCTGTTCGGTGCTCGCACGCGCCAAGACCCTGGTCTGGAATGGCCCGCTCGGTGCATTCGAGACCGAGCCGTTCGACATCGGGACCGTCGAGGTTGCGGAAGCGGCGGCGGAACTCTCCAGCACCGGAGAGCTTGTCAGCGTCGCAGGTGGCGGCGATACCGTATCGGCACTGCATGCGGCCGGCGCAGCCGAACGCTTCACCTATGTCTCGACCGCCGGCGGCGCTTTTCTCGAGTGGCTGGAAGGAAGGCAGTTGCCGGGGGTCGAAATCTTGAAGGCGCACTGATTAGAACAAATGGAGGGATCCGCGATGAATCTCGCTGAGCTCAACAAAGTTGCCGAGGCTATGGTGCCCCCCGGCCGCGGTATTCTGGCGGCAGACGAATCTTCCGGGACGATAAAGAAGCGCTTTGATTCCATCGGGGCGGAATCCACAGCGGAAACCCGCCGCGATTACAGGGAGCTCCTGTTCCGCGCGACCGACGCCATGTCAAAGTGCATTTCAGGCGTCATTCTGTACGACGAAACAATTCGCCAGAGCGCAAGGGACGGCACGCCGCTGGTCAAGCTGATCGAGAGAGCCGGGGCGCTTCCCGGCATCAAAGTCGACAAGGGCACCAAGCCGCTGCCCTTCTCACCGGGCGAAGTCATCACCGAGGGTCTGGACGGGTTGCGCGAGCGGCTCGTGGAATATCGCGAGCTCGGCGCCAAGTTCGCGAAGTGGCGCGCGGTCATCGACATCGGGCCCGGGATTCCGAGCTACAACGCGATCATGAGCAATGCCCATGCGCTCGGGCGCTATGCCGCGCTCTGCCAGGAAGAAAACATCGTCCCGATCGTCGAGCCGGAAGTGCTGATGGACGGCGACCACGATGCCGAGCGCTGTTATCTCATCACGGAGTGGCTGCTCAAGACCGTGTTCGAGCAGCTCTACTATCAGAAGGTCGCACTGGAAGGCATGGTGCTGAAGCCGAACATGGTGGTCGCAGGGAAGAAGGCGAAGCGGCGCGCCGGCGTCGAGGAGGTAGCGGAGAAGACCGTGAAGGTGCTGCGGGCCTGCGTCCCCGCCGCCGTGCCCGGCATCGCATTTTTGTCCGGGGGACAATCCGACGAGGAGGCGACCGCCCACCTCGATGCCATGAACCGCATCGGCGATTTGCCGTGGCGGTTGACCTTCAGCTACGGCCGCGCGCTGCAGGCGGCACCGCTGAAGGCCTGGGCCGGAAAGTCCGAGAACGTCGCCGGCGCGCAGCGCGCCTTCACGCACCGGGCGCTGATGAACGGCCTCGCCGCGCGCGGCCAATGGAAGCAGGACCTGGAGAGAAAGGCCGCCTGAGCGGACGAAGCGGCCACCGCACCCTCGTGGTCACCAGCCACCGGCGCTGCGCGCCGGGGGCCAAAAAACGGGCCGCGTCTTTACCCTCTCGTAGGGTTGATCGTTTACAAATGCCCCCATTTCCGCCGGATTGCGGGGGCAATCGACTCGACATGGCGTCCCGAGGGAAACCAAGCCAAACGAGGCGCCGCGTTCCGCGTCTCTATCTCGTGACCCCGCAACAGTCGGCTGGGGTTGCGGACCTGCTCACCCGGTCGTTGCGTGCGGCCGAGTTTGCGGCCGTGCTGCTGCGGCTGCCCGAGATGGGGGAATCCGGCCGATTCGAGCATATCAGGGCTGTCCGGCCGCACGTGCAGGAAAAGGGCGTAGCGCTTCTGCTCGAGGGACACGCCGAGCTGGCGGCACGTGCCGGCGCCGATGGCGCTCACCTCGACGGGGTCGAGGCGCTCAAGGCCGCCCTTCCCTGCCTGAAGCCTGATCGTATCGCTGGCTGCGGCAGGCTTCCGAGCCGGCACGATGCCATGGTCGCGGGCGAGTTGGGTGCGGATTACGTGATGTTTGGCGAGCCCGACGATTCGGGCTGGCGGCCATCATTGGATGCTATTCTGGAACGGGTGGCGTGGTGGGCCGAGCTGTTCGAGCTCCCCTGCGTCGGTTTTGCCGCGGCGCTGGACGAGGTGGAACCGCTCGCGCGCGCAGGCGCCGACTTCGTGGCTCTCGGTGATTTCGTGTTCTCTGACCACCGGGGGTGTGGAGCGGCGGTGGCGGAGGTCGCGCGGCGCGCAGCGAACGCCGAGGCGCCCGCATGAGCTGGTTGCGAATCGCCGCTGCCGCGCTGCTGCTTCTCCTCGTCCCGGTGGGCGCCTGGGTGTTGCCGGGCGCCGGGCAAGCGCCCCCTCCGCCGGGCTCACCCCCGGTAAGGGCCGCCAAGCCGACCGCCCCCGCTCCCGCCGCCAAGCCGGCCGCCACTTCAGCCGGTAAGCCTGTCTGGCCTCCCGTAGCTGGGGCGACTGCGCCGGCGGGTTCGGCAGCGCTCCCAGAGGCTGCTGCAAGTGAGCGTGAGCACGGCCCTGATTTGGCCTATGGGGCGTTTCAGCGCGGCTACTATCTCACGGCCTTCGCTATTGCGACGCGCCGGGTCGAAGAGAAGAACGACGTCAAGGCGATGACGCTCCTGGGAGAGCTCTACGCTAATGGCTACGGGGTCCCGCGCGACGACGCCAAGGCTGCGGAATGGTACCGCTTCGCGGCCGACCGGGGCGACCGTGCGGCGATGTTCGCGCTTGGGATGTTTTACCTGGGCGGCCGGATCGGAAAGATCGACGGCGAAGCAGGCGCAAAGCTCCTGGCTTCGGCCGCCAAGCTGGGCCTTGCCGCCGCTTCCTACGACCTCGCGCTCCTCTACCTCGAAGGAAACGTGTTCCCGCAAGACTTCACTCGCGCCGCCGAACTCTTCCGGGTTGCCGCCGAAGCCGGGACTCCGGAAGCGCAATACGCGCTTGCGACCCTCTACAAGGAAGGACGCGGGGTGCCGAAGGATTTGGCTGCGGCCGCACGCCTGCTGGCCGCAGCCTCGACGAGCGACCTCACTGATGCCCAGGTCGAATACGCCATCGCGTTATTCAATGGTTTCGGCGTTGCCCGGGACGAATCACACGCGGCCGCGCTCCTGAAGAAGGCCGCGCGCAAGGGAAATCCGGTCGCGCAGAACCGTCTCGCCAACATCCTGGCGGTAGGCCGCGGCATGAAAGCCGATCCCGTGGAAGCCATAAAATGGCACATCGTCGCGAAAGCGGGCGGCGTGAGCGACGTCCCTCTCGACACCTTCGTGCAGAAGCAGGCACCCGACGTGCGCACGGCGGCGGAGAAAGCGGCGAAAGCCTGGCTCGACTCTCTCAAGGAGGCACGCGAGTCCCGCTCTTGACGCGACTGCTCCCTGCGGGCAGAGCGCACCATGCTTCGATCCGCCCTTCTCAACGTGATGATCAAGGCCGCGCACAAGGCTGCTCGCACGCTCAAGCGTGACTTTGGCGAGGTGGAGCATCTTCAGGTGTCTCTGAAGGGTCCCGCCAATTTCGTCAGCGCTGCCGATGAGCGCGCCGAGCAGACCCTGCGGGAGGAACTCGAGCGGGCGCGGCCGGGGTACAGTTTCCTGGGCGAGGAGGGCGGGCGCGTCGAGGGCCCTGACAAGACCCACTGCTGGGTCGTCGATCCCCTCGATGGCACAATGAATTTCCTGCACGGCATCCCGCATTTTGCGATCTCGATTGCGCTCGAACGTGAAGGCGCAATCGTCGCCGGGCTTGTTTACAATCCCATAAGCGACGAGCTGTTCACCGCCGAACGCGGCAAAGGCGCATTCCTGAATGACCGCCGTATACGCGTGGCAGCGCGCAAGCGGCTGGACGATGCGGTCGTTGCCTGCGCGCTGCCTCATCCCAGCCGGGGGGACGCTTTGCTCGCGCGCGATGAGCATGCCGCCGTGCAGGAGAGAGTGGCCGGGCTGCGCCGGTTCGGCGCCGCGGCGCTCGACCTCGCCTGGGTCGCCGCCGGCCGCTTCGATGGCTACTGGGAGCGCGGGCTTTCCCCCTGGGATATGGCGGCTGGGATCGCGCTGGTGCGTGAGGCCGGCGGGTTCGTCACCGATCTCCATGGAGGCGAGATCGCGCTGACCTCCGCTGGAATCCTTGCCGCAAACGAAACGGTTCACCGGGAACTTCTGCGGGTGCTCACCCCTTCCGCGCGATCCGCATCCGCCGCGGCGGTGGGGTGAAAAAATCCGCACACTATCGGGTGGCTTTTCAGGCCATTTCTAAATCAACCGAGAAAGAGGGCTCCTGAGGGCGATGCGGGTTCTTCCTTCCGTCGTGCCAGTGCCCTATTCTCACGTAGATTGAGGGCACGCGGCCAGGAGCTGAGCGGTGCCAAGATTTAAACGGCCGAAGACTTGAACGGCGAAGACTTGAAACGGCCAAAGACTTGCATGCATGGCGCAAGATATCGATCCTTTTAAGCTTTCCTCCCCGCGGATTTTCCTGGTCCGGATGCTGGTGTTCCTCATCCTCTGCGGGCTGGTGGTCCTGATTTTATACAAGCAGATCTGGGCCGCTTTCCTTGCCAATCCGGGCCTGAACGCGCTGATCATCGGCGTGCTCCTGATCGGCATTGCGCTTGCGTTCCGGCAGGTGATTCGGCTCTTTCCCGAAGTCAGCTGGGTGAATGGGTTCCGCCTCGCCGATCCCGGAATTGCGGTCGAGCGCCCGCCGGTGTTGCTTGCTCCCATGGCCGTGCTCCTCGGAGATCGCATCGGACGGATGGCGATCTCGTCGCAGCTGATGCGCGGCATCCTCGATTCGATCGCCACGCGGCTGGACGAGGCGCGCGACATGTCGCGCTACATGACCGGTCTTCTGGTCTTCCTGGGCCTGCTCGGTACCTTCTGGGGCCTGATC
>DASXIG010000675.1:0-14219 GCA_036498105.1 Xanthobacteraceae bacterium
CCTTGCCCTGCTTGTGGTGGCTTACACAAGCCAATCTGTTGAATTCGATCGCGCAAGCTTTGCGCCGGCGCAGGCACAAACGGTGCCCAAGTCACTCGAGCAAAGCGGCAGCGACGCGGCGCTGCGAGGCCGAAAGAATAATTGGACGGTAGGTATCGCGGGCGGGCAGCTTTCGGGAACCTACATGACCTTCGCAAACGAGATGGCGGAGGTCCTGGATGACGGCGATAATCTGCGCGTCATCCCCATCGTGACCTATGGTGCCGCATCCAACATGGATGATCTGCTCTATCTGCGGCAGGTCGATGTTGCGATAACCCAGTCGGACGTTTTCGATTACTTCCGCACACAGCGAAAGATCACCAACCTTGAATACCGCGTACACTACATCGTTCGCCTGCCCGTTTCCGAAGTGCATGTCCTGGCCGGCCCTAACATCCGCAACGTTGAGGATCTCAGGGGCAAGAAGGTCAGCTTCGGGCCGGCGGGCAGCGCATCGAGCCTGACGGGGACGATAGTCTTTCAGCGGCTCGGGGTTGGTGTGGAGCAAGTCCTGGTTGATAACGCGACAGCACTGCAGCAGCTCAAGTCCGGGGAGCTCGCAGCCCTGATTCGTGTAATCGGTAAGCCGATCGATTTTTTTGCGCGGATAGCCCCGAGCTCGGGCCTGCACTTTATTTCGATTCCCTTCTCCAAGCTCTTCGCCGACTACTATGCTGTGAGCGAGCTGACGAGCAAAGAATATCCCAGCCTGGTTCCTGAGGATCATCCGGTCGAGACACTTGGCGTTCCTGCCGTATTGGCGGTTTATAACTGGCCCCAGGGCAGTGATCGCTACCGTCGGGTTGAAAGGTTCACGGAGGCGCTTTTCAACAAATGGGATAAACTTCGCGAGCCTCCGCGGCATCCGAAATGGCGCGACGTCAACCTTGCCGCCACTGTTCCGGGGTGGACTCGATCGAGTCTGGCAGAAGGAATGCTGCGCCGGGTGCGAGAAAAGGACGGCGTAGCCCAGCAGGCTACCAGCAACGAATTCTCGGCATTCCTCAAAAGCAGAGGCCCTGCCTTTGCCAATCTGACCCAGGAGCAACGCGAATCGATCTTCCGCGAGTTTCTGCTCTGGCGAAAGCAGCGTAGTAGCGGTCAGCCCTGAGCTTCGCAACGGTAACCCATCCACATCGTCGACCAGCTGCGTAAAGGTGAACACGGAACACGTAGGAGACCACAGGGAGCGGCACTTCGGCCGGCGTTATCACGGGAGTTGTGTACATGAGTACCCCGTCAGAGAAACATCCTGAACTCGTCGAATTATCTGATTTCCTCACGCGCCAAATGCGCGAGCCGGTTGCTCCCGAAACGGGGCCTCCGGTCGAAAGCGACAGTAACCTGTCCGACTCTCCTTACGCACCCAAGCCCGTGCACGAGCGCGCGGCCGCGCGCTTGCGAGTGCTCGCCAACAATGACGCCAACCCTGCTGCCTCGGCTTACGCTCCAAAGCGAGCGCGCTTGCGGGAAGCAGAAACGAGCATCGGTCCGGAAGCGAAACCGGGCGCGTCCGCGCTGGAACCCGGCCATGCAGCGGCAACCCCCGTGTCAGCCGCTCACGCCGACGATGCGGCGAGCGCCAATGCGCCTTCCTTGCCGCCCGACGTGCCGTCCGCGGGCTGCTCCCAAGCGGGCAGGACGCATCTCGAAAAGGACGAACCGACGAAGCAGCCTCGAGTGTCGGAAAGTGCTTGCAGCGGCGGGCATGCTGCGGATTCGGGTGCGATCAGCGCATTCCCACCCGCGCGTGCACACAATGATGCCGTCTCCAAACCGCCGCCGCCGAGCGAGATGCAGCGCAGGATCCTGGCCGACCAGGAGCTTGCGCGTATGGAAGCGAGCCTCCGGCTGCTGCAGCGGCGACAAGGGGCCGCCGTGCGGCTTCCGCGCGCGCCCAACCTTCCCTTGCCAGGGCATCCCAGCATCGTCGCTCCCGATTCAATGCATAGGAGTGCGGGCGATACCGGGAAGGTACTTGAATGGTTTGCGCGCCCGCGGTCGCTTGAGGCCACGCGCGTGCCGGCGCCGCCAGCCAAACCCGCTCGCTACCTGCGTGCGAGCTTGATGATTGCTACGGCCTGCTTTGCAGGGGCGGTCACCTATTGCGCGCTCACATATTATGCGTTCGTGCCGGCGCGTTCTTCGCAATGGGCGGCCATTACAGAGATGGCCTCAACGACCCGTTCGCCGCGAGCACGTATCGACCGTGAGCATCAGAGCCCGATTAAATCCGAATCTCCTTCGCGGGCAGAACGCGACGGGGAAAAAGCGGCATCCCCGAGCTCAAGCGCCCCAGCCGAATTCACTAAGATCGAAACGCCGGAGCCCGGCACGCCTTCTGCAGCATCGGTGATCTCGTTGCGCCATTCCCTCGCCAGCCCAGAAAGCGCCGGCGAGGAAACCGCGCTCTCCCGCTCGAGCAGCGCTGTTCGAGCATTGGAGCCGGAGGAAATCGATCTGCTCCTTGAACAAGGGGAGAGGTTCATTGCCGCTGGCGATATCGTGAGCGCCCGACTGACCTTCGAGCGCGCGGCAAAGGCCGAGAATGCGACGGCAGCCTTGGCGCTCGCCGCCGCCTTCGATCCCATCATGCTTTCGAAGCTTGGGGTATTGGGGATCGACAATGACGTGGAGAAAGCGCGGCTCTGGTATCAGAGAGCCCAGAGCCTTGGCTCAGCGCAAGCCCCAGCGCGGCTTCGTGCTCTTGCCGAGCGTTGATCATCAACACCGCTCATAATTCAACACGACAGATCTGTTGCAACCAACAAAGGGCTGATTATGCAATCTCGTCTGGTCAGGCGCTCAGTCATCGTCGCAGGGCAAAAAGTTACCTTCAACCTGGAAGATGCATTCTGGAGAGGGCTGAAGGAGATGGCAGCATGGCGTGACATGAGCTTGGCTGATCTGATCGCCACGATCGATAAGGGCACGAACAGCGAAAATCTTTCATCGGCCATCCGCCTTTTCGTGCTCAATTTTTATCGGCATCAGCTTTTTGCGGCCGATCATCTGCTGCGTTCCATCGCGCCACTCCCCGAGATACGGGCGTAACGCCGCCAACCGCCAGCGTGCATCCATGTCGACATTGAGCGAGGCTTTTCTGAGTGGTGCTGGCCTTCTTGTACCGCTCGCGCTGGCGCTGATTTCAATGGGATGCTTTGTCCGATACAGAATTTCGGCTAGCCGGATCAGCATCAATTTCCAGCTTAGAAGCCTGGAGTCTGTCGAGTTGGACAGGTCGATGCTGCTGTACAAGAAAGTCTGCGAGCGGCGGGCTGAAATCCACAGGCTGGGAGAGCAAGTACAAGGAAGTCTGCTTGCCCGGTACCGGCAACGAAAAATAGTCAGACAGAACTACGCCGAGGAACTCGAGGATATCGAAGCATACGGAAAGCATCTCCGATCGACAATAGTTCGCCTGCGAAGGAAACCGCTCCGGCGGATAAGATCCTGGTTGCACGTTTGCAGCGCACAGCTGGCATTTGGCCGTTCTCTCACCGCATATGTCGTCATTTTCGGCGTAGGACTGATCGAGCTCTATGGCTTGCAGCAGCTGCTCCTGCTCGACGAGATGGACACGAGCTTTGCGCTATTTTCCAATCTGGAGCATCTTTACCATCCAATGCTCTACGCTAACTGGATTGCGACCGGTTTCATGCTCGCCACGCTGCCTGCCGTGTATCTTTATCGCAGAGCAGAGCTCAATCGCGAATATCGAATACACTTACGGTTGTGCAAACGGTTTGCAGTGGCTGATCCGGACCGGCTGATTGAGGAGCTCTGCACGGAGCGCGCCTCCGACGAGCCGCTGCAACCCTCTGATCAAATCCCTCAAGAAACAACCTGTTTCGACGTGCTGGGGCTCGCACCCACAGCGACAATCGACGAAGTCAAGGAAGCCTACAGGGAACGGGTCAAGCAGAACCATCCCGATCGAGTCCAGGGCATGTCCAGCGCGTTCGCTGCACTCGCCGACGTTGAAACAAAGAAGCTCAATGCCGCCTACCGAGACGCTTTGCTGGCGCTACAGGGCGTACTGACGGCCTGAGCGCTTATTTCGCCGCTTCCTCCAAAAGCGATGTTCCGCTCGCGCTGTTGCGCCGCCTTGTTCTGCGCTTTTCCGAAGCGAACCACCGCGTTCTCACGTCTTCTTCCCCGCCATCCATTGCAGGTCCATGCCCGGGGTGATCAGCTCCAGCCCCTGCTTATGGCTATGCCCGACTGGGAATCGCTTCATGCCTGGGGGCTGAGCTCGGCGTGCTGTGTTGCCCCGCATGCCATTCGAGCATGGCGCCGGGCGCTGCTCAGTCTTCAGGTCTGGAAATTCTCGAGCGAGGCTTCGATCCGTGCCGTGCTTTACCCGCAGCCGTTGAATTTCCTTCTGACGCTTCTTCCAGTTCACCCTTTCCCTCCTGGACGGCTTACTGAACTCATTGATCTAATTACGATGGCCCCCGATCGCCACTGTTTGCATGGCCGGCGTTATCGATCCGCTGTGCTTCGGATGGGTGAGCGCGCGGTCCGCATATGCCGTCCGCAACACATTTCGAGAGCGTCATAAGCCGGACGAGTCGGCACTCGCCCTTCGTGCCCAATTCCGAACTCATGCAGTTCAGCAAAAGATGGCGGCTAGAGGCCCAATTTGCCCCGCACAAGCGCCCCCAGCACGTCGGAATAATCGTCCGTCCAGGCGTGAACGCGATCGGTCCTGATCCATTCCCAACCCAACCGGTTCGGCAGATCGCCCAGGTCGGCCGCGTCGCCCGCGAGGACGGCTACCAGCGCGTTTGACCGATAGTCGGCAAGAAAATTGTTTGCGCGATCGTCGCGCTTCGCAATCACGGTGAGGCCCTCGGTTGCGGCTTCGGCGGCGACGACGGGGTGAAGATCGAGGTGCCGGTTGGAGATGTGGTAGAGCAGCACGCCGTGCGGCGACAATCGAGACAAGTAGCCCGCCAATGCTTCGCGCGTCAGGAGATGCACCGGGATCGCGTCGGAGGAGAACGCGTCGAGCACGATAAGGTCATATTGCTGCGTCGATGCGGCAAGCGTCAATCGGGCATCGCCAAGCACGACAGGCTGATTTTGGCCGCACTCGGAAAGGAAGCGGAAGAGGTGAGGATCGCGCGCAATGCGCACCACCACCGGGTCGATCTCAAAGAAGGTCCAGACCTCCCCGTCTTTGCGGTGGCAAGCGAGACTGCCTGTTCCAAGCCCGATCACCGCGACCTGCTTTAGCCCGCGCTGGGCGGAACGCGCCGCCAAGATGGCTTCCGAGATAGGCCCGCCGAAATAGTAATAGGTCAGCGGCTGTGGTCGTCCCATGACGCGCGTGCCGTCGGGCTCGCGAATCCGTTCGGCGCCGTGCATCGTGGTGCCATGGAACAACAAGCGATGGCGGCCATCGGCGGTTTCGACTACCTGATGGACCCCGAAGAAGCTGCGTGCGATCTCAATGCGGGCCAAGCCGGGCCGCCACAGATCGGTGGCAACGAAGGCGAGCACGACGAGGCCGAACAACCGCGCCGGCCGGTGGCGCTGCAGCAACATCACCGCAGCCAACCCGACCAGCGCCGCTTCGAACGCGATATCAGCGGCGACCGGCAGGCGGGCATCGTAGCCGAGGCGAGCGACGGCAATCATCGCCGCGACGAAAATCGCGGGACCCGCATCGCGCAGAAAGCGGCGCCGATCGTCGAGCGTGCCCGGCAGCACGAGCAGCGCGGCAGCGATCAGGATCGGATACTCGTATGTGCCGCTGAAGACACTGGGCGCGATCAGTCCTGCGAATACGCCGCCCAAGACCCCACCAAACGAGATCCACAAATAGAATTCGGTGAGCCGTGCTGGCTCCGGCCGACGGCGATAGAGCGCACCGTGGCAGACCAGCGTCAGCAACAGAAAGGCCAACAGATTGATGACGATGACCGCGAGCCAGTTGGCCCTGTCGCCGCCGAGCACGCTGATTGCTACCGGAGCAACCGCAAAAGGCACCAGCCTCACCACCGCCGCGCCATCGATCCATGGCCGGTCCCGGAACAGTGCCACGAAAGTCAGGAGATAGAGCGCGAGCGGCAGAACCCAGAGAAAAGGCGCGGCGGCGACGTCGGTCGTCACGTAGGCCGTCACGGCGATCACAAGGCCGGTGGGGATCGCCGCCAGCAGGCTCCACGACAGGCGGTCGGCGAGTATCGGTGCTGGTGACGCTGACACCGCGGCGCACGACTCCGTTTGCGCTGCTCGCGCCGCAAACAGGCCGCTGGCAGCGACAAGGATGGTCAGCACCGCATAACCGATGGACCATAGCCGGGTCTGATCGCGCAGGGTCAGGAGCGGTTCCGCTACGATCGGATAAGCGAGCAGTGCCGCGAACGAGCCGAGGTTGGAGGCAGCGTAGAGAACGTAAGGGTTACGCGCCTGGGGATGGTCGGTGGTTGCGAACCAGCTCTGCAGCAGGGGTGCGCTCGCCGCGAGCGCTACGAACGGAAGAGCGATCGATGCCGCGATAAGGGCGAAGAGCCAGAGCACAACCGCGTTTTCCGGCGGCGGAGCAAAACCGTGTGCGATCCCGATCGGCTGCGGAGGCGAGCATGGCAAGGTGGACAAAGGCAGCATGCAATGGCCGCAGCATCCGCGCCAGCAGGTGCGCGCAGGCATAGCCTATGAGAAGCGCCGCCTGGAAGAACACCATGGCGACAGACCACACCGCCGGCGCACCGCCGAGCCGAGGCAGGATCATCTTGGTGAACATCGGCTGCACGGCAAACAGCAGCAGGGCCGAAACAAACAGTGTCCCCGCATAGAGCGCGGATGCCAGCCGCACAAACGCGGGCTGCAGAGCGTGCTCGTGCTGCAGCGGCGCCGAGAGAGCAATCGGATCGAGGGAGGCCATGCGATTAAGTAATTCGCCTCTGCTGACCCTAGGTCGAAACCCTTAAGCCGCGATTACCCGTAGGACGCCGCGCTTGAGACATCGAAATGGGGTTCAGCCGGTGGGCTTCAGCAAGTCGGCGGGCTGTTCTCGCCTTTGCCCTCGTCCTGGGTTCGTTCGGCGCAATCGAGACTGCGCCAGGTCACGAGGGTCACTCCGGCATGCCGATCCAGGACCTGGACCGGACCGGGGCTGAGACCGTGCCGCGTGAGCACATCTTCGGGGGTTTGCGCGCCGGCCCGTGGAAACACCGGGCGGCCGCCGGGCAGACGGACTCGGGCGGCGCGCGACAGATGGAATGCGTCATAACCAATTGCGAGGAATTCGCCGAACACCTCGGTGCCGCCGAGGACCGCCAGGACGCCTCCGGTCAGTCCCATGGAAATGCAGGCCTGCACGAACGGATACCCGGCCGGATTCCACAGGACCGCCAGGGGGTTCGACGCATCCGGCTCGATCGCTGCGACCTTGCGCGTGAGGATCAGCCTGCGCCGCCCCTGCGAGTGCGGGTGCTGCTCATGCGAATACCGCCCATGCGCGACAGCGCTGGCCGCATCGAGGCTCGCCGCGTAAAATCTCTGATCGGCATCGATCCTGAGCGCGTCCGGCATGTGACCATTCCGGTCCGCGATCATCCCGTCGAGAGAAACGATTGCGTAGCCCTCGATGCGAATAGACCTGGGCCGAGCGTGCCAGCGCGGCGTCATGGGGTTAGTCGAATGCGGGCCGGTTGAGAGGCAGCCGCTGAGGTGCCGTTGTAGCCCGGATGGCGCCTTCGCGCCCGCCGGGGAGCCCCGGATTGCCGAAGCTCAATCCGGGCTGCGCACATGACGCTGTTGTCAGCGCACGCACATTGCCTATCTCACGCCGCCCGGATTCGCCACCGGCCCCGAATAGGCTCCGAGGCGCGAGCGCAGGTCGGCAAGCTGAGCTTGATTTGTCACGAACTCCAGGTAGCGCTCCTCGAGCCGATAGTTTGAGAGCGGAGGCAGTCCGGCGGGCGGGGGTATGTCGGTGCGAGGCGAGTACACTCCGGTCTGGCTCTGCCATTCCTTGGAGAGATACCAGCTGACGAAAAGCCTGGCCGCGTTGGGGTGCGGTGCATCCTTGAAGATCGCCTCCGCGGCAAAGAATACCGGGAGATAATCGTCCCGGGGCCCTGCCAGCGCGATTTTTGCGCCGGCGCGCTTGGCTTCGAGAGCGCTGCTTGCAGTGGCATCGAAGCTTGCAATGCTTTCACCCGACCCGATGCTGCGCGCCACGCCCAGGTGTCCCTGAACGAATTTCGGCTCCTGTTTCATGTACTGGGTCATGTAACCCCAGCCGTATTTTTGAACGATGGTGGCGAAAGCAAAGAGGGTGGCGTCGTCATCCGCGGGGTAGGACGTGATGAGCTTTCCCTTGAAACGCGGCCGCAAGAAATCGAGCGCCAGTTCCGGCACCTCGTTATTCGGGACCTGCTCGGTGTTGTAACCGTAAAAGATTGGAATCCTGGTCACCGCGATCCACGCGCCGTCCTTGCTTTTTGATCCCTCCGCAATCTTCTCGAAGCCTTCGGGCTTGAAGGGGAGGAGCAGTCCGCGATTGTTCCAGGCGACGAAATCCTGAATCGTCTGCAAGATCGTGAGATCGGTCTCCACTTTCTTTGCGCTGATCTGCTCCTCAATCCTGGCGTTGAAGACGTTGCTGAAGCCGCCCATCAACGAAACAGTGACGCCGGGAAAGCGCTGCTCGAAGGCATGCACCGCCCTTTCGTAAGCTGCGGCCGGACCTGCTGCCCACAGCACAAGGGCTTTCTCCTCCTTGGCCGAGGCATACAGCTGATCCATCGTCTGCGCGCCGGCAGGCGCGGTGAAACACAATGCCGTGAGCAAGGCTATTCCGGCGCTGCTTCCAACAGGGACGAAAGTGAACCGGGCTGCGTGTCCCTTCACTGCTCCTCCCGCACTTGATCTGTTCGTATACAATTTTTACCTCGACTCCACACCGAGACAGCCCTGATTCCGCAGCTTCCGACCATCCCATAAACACCGCATAAATTCAGGCACTCGCCCTAATTCGCTCCTAACAAAACGGTAACTTGAGAGAGAACGCCGGGATCGCATATTCTGGCTTGAAATCTATTGAATCTATTGAGGAGATCGTGGTCGCAATGGGGCATTCTGGGTCGAGGGGTGGGCGACGGACGGTTTTGATCGTAATTCTTATGACCGGTGTGCTCGGAGCCGGGGGATTTTACTGGTACTGGACGCAGGGACCTTCCCCCGCGCATGCTGCCCGATCTCCCGCCGTCATGAGCGTACCGGTGAGTATTGCGGTTGCGGAACAGCGCGACGTTCCGGTCTATTTGTCGGGGCTCGGGACGGTGCAGGCTTCCTTTACGGTCGGCATCCACTCGCAGGTCGACGGGAAATTGCAGGAGGTCTTCTTCACGGAAGGCCAGCACGTGAAGAAAGGCGATCTGCTGGCGAGGATCGATCCGCGGCTGTTCCAGGCGGCGCTCGATCAGGCAAAAGCGAAAAGCGCTCAGGACCGGGCGCTGCTTGTGGCCGCCGAGAAGGACCTCGCGCGCTTCAAGACGCTCGTCGCCAAGAACATCGAGAGCCAGCAGAACGTCGATCGTCAGCAGGGCAGCGTGGATCAGCTCAAGGCATCGATAGATGCCGATACGGCCATGATCGAGACCGCGCAGACCAATCTCGATTACACCAGCATCACGGCGCCGAGCGACGGACGCATCGGAGTTCGCCTGGTGGATCCGGGCAACATCCTGCACGCGTCCGACCAGGGGTCGATCGCGACCCTGGTCCTCACCCAGCCCTCGGCCGTGATGTTCACGCTCCCGGCGCGCGCGCTCGACGATGTTCGCGCCGCGATGGCGCGCGGCTCTCTCGAAGTCGTCGCCTTCGACCAGGACAACGTGCAGGAGCTGGCCCGGGGAAAGCTGCTGCTGGTGGACAGCATCATCGACCAGGCCACCGCCACCATCCGGCTCAAGGCGATGTTCCCGAACGAGGACGAGAAGCTGTGGCCGGGAGAGTTCGTGAACGCGCGCGTCCAGCTCGGGACCTACAACGACGCCGTGGTCGTGCCGCCGTCCGCGGTCCAGCGCGGACCGCAGGGCCTGTTCACCTGGGTCATCTCGGCAAATAATACGGCAGAGCCGCGCCCCATCGCGCTCGGTACGAGCATGAAGGATTTGACCGTGGTCACGTCGGGGTTGCGCGACGGCGAGCGCGTCGTCATCGGCGGGCAGTACAAGCTCAAGCGCGGCGCAGCGGTGATGCTGTCGTCTCCGCCGGTCCCGGCTGCGGGCAACCCCTCGTGAGCATCTCCGAGCCTTTCATCCGGCGGCCGGTCGCGACCACGCTGGTCATGGCGGCGCTTGCCTTCGTGGGCATGGCCGCTTACCCGTTCCTGCCGGTCGCCCCGCTGCCGCAGGTCGATTTCCCCACCATTCAGGTCAGCGCGAGCTTCCAGGGTGCAAGCGCCGAGACCATGGCATCCTCGGTAGCCGCCCCGCTCGAGCGTCAATTCGCGCAGATCCCGGGGGTGACCCAGCTCACCTCGCTCAGCACGCTGGGCGCGACCACCGTCGTCATTCAGTTCGAGCTCAACCGCAACATCGATTCGGCCGGCCAGGACGTGCAGGCGGCGATCACGGTCGCCAGCAAGACCTTGCCGCAATCCATGACCGCGCCCCCGAACTACAAGAAGGTCAATCCGGCGGATTCGCCGATTCTGCTGCTGGCGGCGCGATCCGACACCATGCCGCTGACCGAGGTGGACGACTACGCCGACCTGTTCCTGGCGCAGCAAATCTCGCAGGTGTCGGGGGTCGCGCTGGTCTCGATCTTCGGCGACAAGCAGCCCTCGATCCGTATCCAGGTCGATCCGGCAAAGCTCGCCTCGAGCGGGATCACCTTGGAAGAGATCCGCGGCATGCTGGTCACTTCCACCGCCAATGCCGCCAAGGGCACCATCAACACGGACAAACTCAGCTTCACCATCGCCGCCAACGACCAGATAACCGACGCTGCCCAGTTCAACGACGTCGTTCTTGCCTACCGCAACGGCGCGCCCATCAGGGTACGCGATGTGGGCCAGGCCATTCCCGATGCGGTCGACCGCAATGTGGCGGCCTACCAGAACAACAAGCCGGGCGTCATAGTTGCCGTGTTCAAGCAGCCGGGCGCGAACGTGGTCGACACGGTTGACCAGATCAAGGCGCAGCTTCCCCAGCTGCGGGCGCGCATACCTCAGGCGATCGAGGTCGAGACGATCCTCGACCGCACCACGACCATTCGGGCCTCCGTGCGCGACGTCCAGTTCACGCTCGCGCTCACCATCGCCCTCGTCGTCCTCGTCGTGTTTCTGTTCCTGCGCAATTTCTGGGCCACGTTCATCCCCAGCGTTACCGTCCCCCTCGCGCTCCTCGGCTCGGCGGGGGCGATGTATCTCCTCAATTTCAGTCTCGATAACCTTTCTCTGATGGCACTCACGATCGCGGTTGGATTCGTGGTCGACGACGCGATCGTGGTGGTCGAGAACATCCACCGTCACGTCGAGAACGGGGCAAAGCCACTGGAGGCGGCGCTTGAAGGCTCGCGCGAGATCGGTTTCACGGTGCTCTCGATCAGCGTCTCCCTGGTCGCGGTGTTCATACCGCTTCTCCTCATGGGCGGCATCATCGGCCGCCTGTTCCGGGAGTTCGCGTTGACCGTGACCGCCTCGATCGCGGTCTCGGCGCTGGTATCGCTCACGCTTGCCCCGATGATGTGCTCCCGGTTCATGCACCGCGAATCCGCCAGACACGGCGCCGTCTACCACGCCGTCGAGGCAGGGTTCGACGCGATGGTCGCGTTCTACCGGCGCACGCTGGATGTCGCGCTGCGGCACCAGGCCATCACGCTCGGCGTCTTCTTCGCCACGATGGCGCTCACGGCGGTAATGTTCCTCCAGATTCCCAAGGGCTTCTTCCCGATCCAGGACACCGGGATGATTACCGCCTTCGCCGAAGGCGCGCAGGACATGTCCCCCGAAGAGATGATGAAGGCGCTCGGCAAGATGGGCGACGTCCTCCTGCGGGATCCCGACATCGCGGCCGCCGCGCTGTTCACCGGCACCACTGGCGGCGCGCAGACCGCCAACACCGGACGGGGCTTCGTCGTGCTCAAGCCGCGCGACGACCGCGAGCTGACCGCATCCCAGATCATCGACCGGCTGCGGCCGCAACTGGCGAAGATCGAGGGCGCAACGCTGTTCCTGCAGCCCGCGCAGGACATCACCGTGGGCGGGCGCATCGCGCGCGCCAGTTTCCAATACACGCTACAGGATTCCGACATCGGCGAGCTGGCGGAATGGTCGGACAAGTTGCTGGAGAAGATGCGCGGGTTGCCGCAATTGACCGATGTCTCCAGCGACCTCCTCTCGAATGCCCCGCAGCTCAAGATCACGATCAACCGCGACCAGGCCTCGCGCTTCGGCATCTCCCCCCAGGTCATCGACGATACGCTCAACGACGCCTTCGGACAGCGCCAGATCACACAGTATTTCACCCAGCTCAAGACCTATTGGATCGTCCTGGAAATCCTGCCGGAGCAGCAGCGGGACTTGGCCTCGCTCGATCTCATCTACGTCAAATCCCCGCTCACCGGCGCGGCCGTGCCGCTTTCAGCACTGGTGAATGTCGATTCCGGCAAGGTCGGTCCGTTGTCGATTGCGCACCAGGGTCAGTTTCCGGCTGTCACGCTCAGCTTCAACCTCCAGCCCAACATCGCGCTTGGGCAGGCCGTGGACGCCATCAACCAGGCCGCGCGGGAGATCGGCATGCCCGCGAGCGTTCTCGGCACGTTCCAGGGCAACGCGCAGGCATTCCAATCCTCATTGTCGAGCGAGCCCGCGCTCATCGGGGCCGCGCTGATCGTGGTCTATATCATCCTCGGAATATTGTATGAGAGCTTCATCCATCCCCTGACCATCCTCTCGACGCTGCCGTCGGCCGGCGTGGGCGCGCTGCTCGCGCTCAATCTTGGCCATATGGACCTCTCCGTCATCGGCATCATCGGGATCATCCTGCTGATCGGGATTGTGAAGAAGAACGGCATCATGCTGGTCGATTTTGCCATCACCGCGGAGCGCGACCAGGGCATGGCGCCGGTCGATGCCATACGCGAGGCCTGCCTCCTGCGTTTCCGTCCCATCCTGATGACCACAGCCGCGGCCATGCTCGCCGGCGTGCCGCTGGCGTTCGGCCATGGTACCGGGTCGGAACTGCGCCAGCCCCTGGGCTACGCCATGGTGGGAGGTCTTGCGGTGAGCCAGCTGCTCACGCTCTATACCACGCCGGTCGTCTACCTCTATCTCGATCGCCTGCAGGTGTGGCTGCGCGGCGGCAAACACGCTCCGCGACCGGAGCCGCAGCTCATCAGGGCCGAGGCGGCGGAATAGGACGTCCTCGCTCCTCCACCATCATAACATTGGCCGGCGCGGACTTGTGGTCCTGGGCGCCGCCATCATAGGTGCCTTGCTGTCGCGCGGCCGGTCGCGGGCGGAGAACGGGATGAAGCACGTCGTACTTCTAGGCGATTCGATCTTCGACAACGCCGCTTATGTCGGGAGCGACCCGGATGTCGTACGGCAGGTGCGGCAGCTCTTGCCCGAAGGGTGGCGCGCAACGCTGAATGCCCGGGATGGATCCGTCATCGCCGATATCCCGGCGCAGCTGCGCGTGCTTCCGCCCGACGCCACCCATCTCGTCATCAGCATGGGCGGAAACGATGCGCTCCTGCAATCGGGCGTGTTGCAGGAGGCCGCCGACTCGGTTGCGGACGCGATCGAAAAGCTCGCGGCGGTGCGCGAGAGCTTCCAGCGCGCCTATGCAGCGATGCTGGAGCACGCGCTTACGCGTGGGCTTCCAACGGCCGTCTGCACGATCTATGAGCCGCGCTATCCGGAGCCTCGGTTGCGACGGGCGGCTGCAACCGCATTGACGCTGCTCAACGATGCCATCACACGGGAGGCCTTCGCGCGCGGGGCGACCCTCATCGATCTGCGGCTGGTCTGCGATCGGGACGAGGATTTCGCCAATCCGGTCGAGCCATCCGCGCGCGGCGGAGCGAAGATCGCGCGGGCGATTGCCGGCTTCGTGCGCGAGACCAAGCCTTCGAGCGCAGTGATTGCGAAGTAGGGCATGCAAATTGCATTGACAGGCTCGAGCGGCAGCCACAGCATCGGCCGCAGA
>DASXIG010000676.1:0-2917 GCA_036498105.1 Xanthobacteraceae bacterium
AAGCGATATGCGACGGCGCGCAGCAGCAGCTCGCGGCTGAGATGCGGGGATGCCTCGGATTTGTAGAGAGCGCGCCATTGCTGCCGCAGCTCGCTGAGCGCGAGTTCGGGGAGGCGCGCGAGCGCCTCCCGGCAACCCGTAGCATTTCGAAGCGCGCGGCTCATGCCCGCTCCGGCCCGGCGATGCGATAGACCCGGCCCCGCTCCTCTTGCGCCGAGGCGAGAGTGAGCCCGAGCTTCTTCTTCAGAGTGCCGGAGAAGAGGCCGCGGACCGTGTGCCGCTGCCAGCCCATGGCGGTCGCGACCTCGTCGACGGTAACCCCCTCGGGGCGGCGCAGCATCGCAATAACTTCGCCCTGCTTCGACGGCCGCTTCGCACCGGATTGCGGTTCCGGCTCCGGCAAGTCCTCGATTGCCGTCCACAGCTGATCAATCAGCGCCGCGCGGTCACCGACCTTTCTGCGCTTTTCGACACTGGGCAGAGCATTCCATAATGCCAGAAGCCGTTTGCCGCTGAGCGGGGCGGCGTGCAATTCCTCCTTTGAGGCGACGGCAATCTCGCCTTCAGCCATTGCAGCCGGCACTTCGGGACAGAGCGTGATGCCGTCATTGGCGATGATGTAGTTGCGCATTGGTGGGTTCTCCTGATTTATCCGGCGGCCCGCTGCCGCCGGTGACCCCACTCACGCTCTCTTTGCCCACCAAAGCCACTCCATTCCGGATAATTTTGTGACGTTGTTGGGCGCAGTCCGAGCATGGAATTGCTCGGTTTAATCCTGCAGCTCGTAATGGCAAAACCAGGCCACAGTCCCAGCGAACTGGCGTCCAAGGGTCCGCTACAGGTTCGATTGCTGACCGAGGCTGAACAGTAAGGCGGGTCTCAGTTTGACCCATAGCCGTCATCCATTGTGGCTCGATGTGAGTCTCGACTTCCTAATCACCCGCAAGAGCTTAGGCCGCGCCATAGAAGTGCCGATACTGCCAAGCGGCTTCCCTTTGTAGCTGAGGTTCAGACCACGACTGGTCTTTAAAGCGCGTGACAGACATAGGCGAGAGGTCGACAGCCGGCGTGCCATCAGTAATCCAGGTAGCAAGCGCCTCTCCAATGGTTGGCGAGATTGAAAGACCAGCGACGTTGCACCCGCTTGCAAAATAGAAGCCAGTAGCTCCGGAGGCCGGGCCAACGATGTGGTGGCCGTCGGCGGTCATTGTCGGAATGCCACCACGAAATTCTCGCACTTTTGCCGTTTGCAGGATTGGAAGTTGATCTTTGACTTCGAGAGCGGCTGAACGAAGCACTTCGATGTCGAGTGGCATGTCCTTGATATCGAAACTGGCTCCAAGCAACTGCATGTCGAAAAATCGCGGCGTTTCTTCATAAACGCCCCAAAGCAAGCCGCCCTGGCAGGGTCGCGTGTAGACGGCGGCATCCATGATCCGAACCATCGGTAGGTCAGGACGTACGCCATCCAAGGGCTCGGTGACGATGAGTTGCTGCCGGGTCGGGACCAACGGCACGGAAATCCCACTTGCCTCCGCGACCTGTCGCGTCCATGCGCCAGCTGCATCAACCACGATCGGGCCTTCGATGATGCCTGTCGCGGTGGTCACGCCGGTCACCCTACCGGCACTGATGTTGACGGTGAGCACGTCCGTCTTCGGCAGCAAGGTTGCACCGTGGGCAGCCGCCGCCCTGGCGAAGCCGATCGCAACCTGCGCTGGGTCGAAATACCTGTCATCACCGATCCTCATCGCCGCTACGACGCCCGCCGGCTCTAAAAAGGGATTGAGGCGACTTGCCCGCTCTGGAGAAATCGGCTCGACGTCAAGGCCCATACGGCGCCCGCGCTCAAGGTCGGCCTTGATCACCCCAGCATCCTGCGGCCGACGTGCGATCTTCAGGCTACCAGAATGCACCCAATCGAGAGGCTGCCCTGTTTCTTCGGTGAACGCTTCAATCTTACGACAAGCATCCTTGATGAGGCCAATCATCAAGTCGCTCTTGCGGACGCAGCTCACCATGCCCGCAGCACGGGGCGAGGTTTGCGATCCAATATCGTGCTTTTCGACCAGAACGACGTTGAGACCGCGTTTGCTCAAGTAATATGCTGTGGCGGCGCCGAGGCCGCCGGAGCCAATGACGATAGTATCGGCCTTGCTAATCATGGGACCCCTCGGAATAAGTTAGCAGTAACCGAAGTCTACGACTGGCGGCAGTAGCCGACCATTCTCTTTCTCTGGGCGACAGCTGCAACGAGGGCCGCTTGTGGCACATCTCGCACGTTTCGTTTAACGGGCCGACTGTCGGCAATGCGGTCGATAGGCCATCGATCCAAAACCGGTGGTGGCCAATAGTGGTCCACGCTACACTTCGATCTTCGAGAACAGGTAGGCGCCAATCGCAAGCAGGATCGCGGCGAGGCTGCCGAGGACCGCGAAGTCGGTCGCGACGCCGAACACGAAACCCCTGTCGCTGAGCGCGCCGCGCAGGCCGTCGACGCCGTAGCTGAGCGGGTTGAGCTGCACGAGGAGCCGCACTGCCCCCGGCAGGTCCGGCACCGGGAAGGGAGCGCTCGAGAAGAAGAGCGGCAGCACGATGAAGTTCTTGGTCGCGCCAGGTGAGATAGGCTGCCATACCAAGACTCGCCGAGATGCTCGAGCCCCAGCCCGCGAGATCTTTGACGTGATCCGTTGTGGTGCGGTGGAGTATGGCAAGTTCTTCAACGCCGCGACGTCAGACTGTGCTCAATGCGCCGACCGCGGCGGCGTCAAACGTCGGGAAAGATCTAAATAACGCGCGCTTTGCGCAATCGCGAGATCTCACCATCATCGTAGCCGAGTTGCCCGAGCACGCGATCGGTATCTTGCCCCATCTCGTGAGGCGGGTGCTCGATCGATGGTCCTCCATGCGCAAACTT
>DASXIG010000677.1:0-3991 GCA_036498105.1 Xanthobacteraceae bacterium
TAATTCGCAAGAAAGTGCGGGACGACGTCCTCGGGCACCAGAGGTCCGCAGATATGCGGGGTCACCGTGACATGAGGGTTTTCCCAGAACGGGTGATCGGGGGGCAGAGGTTCGGTCGCGAACACATCCAATGTCGCGTGCCCGATAAGTTGCGCGTCGATGGCGCGCAGGAGCGCAGGCTCATCGATGACGCCGCCTCTGCCGACGTTGACAATGTGCGTTCCGCGCCGGCAGCGCGCAAACAGATCGTCTGTGAAAAGGCTTTTTGTCTCCTTTGTCAACGGTAGTACCAGAATGAGCACATCGCTGTTGCTGACGAAACGTGGCAAGTCCGCCTTGCCGACGAATACTTTGTCAACACAGGGGCAATCGCGCCGCGACCGCCGCCATCCGAGTACACGAGCGCCCAGTCCGTGCACCTTTTCTGCAAGGGCAGAGCCTATCTCCCCCAGACCGGCGATGCCGACGGTGAGGTCGCGAATGCTGCCAACCTCGAAATAAGACCACTTGCGTTTCTGCTGCTGAGCGCGCGCGGTACCGAGGTGGAGCGTTTGCTCGATGATGGCAGCAAGCACGTATTCAGCCATTCGGGGCGCTATCAGCTCTCCTGCGGTGCGGGTCAACGCCACCTCGGGACCGAATGGCCAATACTTGATGATCTCGTCGACGCCGGCGCCCATTTTCTGTACCCAGCGCAGGCGCGGCATCCTTTTCAGTATCTCCGGCGGGAAGCCCCAGCCATAAAGAATGCAGGCGTCGGCGAGATGAGGCGCCGCCTCCTCCGGCGACGTCGCGCAATGAATGGGGACATCGGGGAGGCCGCGCGCTAAAAGCTGCTCGAATCGGGGGATGTCCGACGCATAGACGGAATAGACGAGAATGGGGCCTTCCTGCAGCATCGCCACCCCACGCCCCGGCGGCTATGACAGGCCGATGTCGCGCACGACCTTAAGCAGGCGGTCCGTGTCTGACCGGAGAAACGTCGCGAACTCCGGCCCATCCAGATAGGAGACTTCGCTTCCCGCCTGCTGCAGGCGGGCAACCACGGTCGCATTGTGCATGAACGAGCGGATCGCACCGCGCAGAATACCGACGACGTGCCCAGGGGTCTTTTTCGGAGCAAAAGCGCCGGTCCAAAGGATATAGACCACATCGGGATATCCGGCCTGCTGGAAAGTCGGAACATCCGGCAAGCTCGGGAGCCGTTCGGTTCCCCATTGCGCCAGGACACGGATGTTGCCGGCATCGATCTGTCCCTTGGCCGTGGAGACAAGCGTCGGCACGATCGGCACCTGCCCCGACAGGAGCGCGCTGAACGAGGGACCGCCACCCTGATACGGCACGTGCACCATCTTCAGCTGCGCAGCACTGAGGAACATCTCCATCGCCAGGTGGACGGTGCCGAGATGCCCCGAGGTGCCGTAGGGGATTTCGCCCGGCCTGTTTTTGACATCCGCGATCAACTCGCCGAGCGAGCTCCAAGGCGCCGATTTGCTCACTGCCAGTATGGCGGGATCGGCCAAGAGGCGGGCCAGCGGTACGAATTGATCCATCTCATAGGTCACCGGCTTGCCCGCCAAGCGGTTCGCTTCGGGAATGACGGCAAGCGAAGGCAGCGCCGTCATGATGGTATAGCCGTCGGGCTCGGCCCGGGCGACATAGGCATGGCCGATCCCGCCTCCCGCTCCGCCCTTGTTCTCGACAACGACGTTCTTTCCGAAGGTCTCGGACAGAAACGCTGCGAGCGGGCGCGCGGCGTAATCGGCCACTCCGCCGGGCGGGAATGGGACCACGATCGTGATGGTGCGCGCCGGCCAAGGCTCCTGGGCGCAAAGGTCCTCCGCACCGTGCAGCAGCCCGCCTGACGCAATCGGCAGCGCGAGCACCCGCTGCAGGAAGTAACGGCGCTTCATCATCTCTGCCTCCCGTGCTGCTCGGCCTATGGCTTGTAACGCCCTCCCCGACCGCGTCCAGAGGTGATATGCAGCGCCGGAGCAATATGATGTCCGATTTCAAGGTGCACGATCTCGAGAGCCGGATCGAGGAGCGTGCGCGCGCGAGCGCAGACGTCTCCTATACGCGCCGGCTGCTCGATTCCGGGGTGGAACGTTGCGCCAGGAAGCTCGGCGAGGAGGCGATCGAGACGGTGCTCGCCGCAGTGAGCGAGGATCGGGAGCGGCTGATCGCGGAAGCCGCGGATCTCGTCTATCACTTGCTGGTGGTGTTCAAGGCGCGCGGCATTCGGCTCGCAGAGGTGGAGACGGCTTTGGCCGAACGGACCGGGCAGAGCGGCCTGCAGGAAAAGATGTCTCGCACGAGGAGCTGAGCAGAAGCATCGATGGAGCAGCGGACCGAGGACGGCCTTTCCCCCTACCACATCTTCCCGCGCGCGGAATGGGCGGAACGGCGAGAAGACACGCCGATGACGCTCACCCCGGACGAAGTAACCCGGGTGCGCTCGCTGCATGACCGGCTGGATATCGCGGAGGTAGAGGAGATCTATCTCCCGCTGTCGCGCCTGCTTTCGCTTTACGTGGCGGCAACCCAGCGCCTGTTCCGGGCGCAGCAGGACTTCCTCGGCACCGAGGACAGCAAGATGCCCTACATCATCGGAGTTGCGGGCTCGGTGGCGGCGGGAAAATCCACTACGGCGCGCGTGCTCCAAGCGCTGCTCGCGCGCTGGCCCAACGTTCCCAAAGTCGACCTCGTCACGACCGACGGCTTTCTCTATCCCAACGCCATCCTCATGCGGGAAGGCCTGATGGAGCGGAAAGGGTTTCCGGAAAGCTACGACCTGCCGGCGCTCTTGCGTTTTCTCTCCGACGTGAAGGCCGGCCGCCGGCCGACGCGAGCGCCGGTCTACTCCCATCTCGTGTATGACGTGATCCCGAACCAGTCGGTCGAGATCGATCGGCCCGACATTCTCATCGTCGAAGGGCTCAACGTGCTCCAGACGGGACTTCCGCCCAAGGACGGCAAGGCCATTCCCTACGTCTCGGATTTCTTCGATTTCTCGATCTACCTGGACGCCAACGAAGAGACATTGTTGCACTGGTATGTGGACCGGTTTCTCACGTTGCGCGGCACGGCCTTCAGCGATCCCAAATCCTTTTTCCACCGCTATGCCACGCTGTCGGATGAAGACGCGACCGAAACCGCGGCCTCGATCTGGCGGCGCATCAATCTTCTCAATCTGCATGAGAACATCCTACCCACGCGGCTGCGCGCGGATCTGATCTTGAAGAAAGGCGAGAGCCACCAGGTCGAAGAGGTCGCGCTGCGGAAGTTGTGAGTGAAATTACGGCCGCCGACCAACTACCAAGCGTGATTGAGTAATCATTGCAGCCGGCATTGGCTGCGACGGCGCAGTGACGGTTTCGCCCGGACGAAAGAGCCTTGATCGGCCCGCGATGTTATATGTATCACACAGCGACATACCCCGTTCCGTGGTGAGGCCATGACAGTCATCGTTCCATTAGACGCCGAGATCGACGAGGCCGAGGACATGGTTTCACTGCGGAAGGATCGAACCGGCGTGGATAACACCGTGTTCGTTTCGGCCAAGGGCTACGCGCGGCACGCGCCGCGCATTAAGATCGCGATCGACTCAGCGGATTCTCTCAATGCCGCCGCAAAGACGGCTTCTATTGCAATTGACGATTACGGCATTGCCGGCGCACACATGCCTCCGCACCTGATCGAGCAGGCCAAGCGCTTTATCGAACGAAATCGCGCGGCATTGCTCGACTATTGGGAGAACAAGGTCGACACGCCGGAGCTCATTGAGCGACTGCGCTCGATCGATAATCCGTAGGAAACGGCGCTTCTTGTTCTATCCCGGCGGGTTCGACAGGGGGAGGTTTTTGAAGAGGGAGCCTCAGCTTTTCGACGTTTCCTACGGATTTTCGATCGAGTACAGTCGCTCAATGAGTTCCGGCGTGTCGATCTTGTTCTCCCAATAGTCGAGCAATGCCGCGCGATTTCGTTCGAT
>DASXIG010000678.1:0-1885 GCA_036498105.1 Xanthobacteraceae bacterium
GACGGATCGGGTGCATAGTAGAAGCCGGCATGCTCGACCGCCTGGGTGACGGCCAGATTGGTCACCCCGGGCTCGACCACGGCTGCGCGGTTGGGGAAGTCGATCTCGCGGATGCGGTTGAACTTGGCCATGCCGAGAAGAACGCCATCCGAGAGCGGGAGCGCTCCACCGGAGAGCGACGTGCCCGCCCCCCGTGGCACCACCTTTATGCCCTGCTCATGGCAAAGCTTCAGGACGCGGCGGACCTGCTCCGTGGTGTCGGGCAACACCACGACCATGGGAAGCTGACGATAGGCGGTGAGGCCGTCGCATTCGTAGGGGCGCATCTCCTTCTCGGTCGCGATCACGCCTTCCCCGGGAACGATCGCGCGCAGGCTGGCGACAATCTCCTGACGGCGCGAAACTATGGATTCATCGGTGGGCAGCTTCAGTGACACGGGCGATCCTTGCAGGGCGAGCCGCCGAGCGCGAGGCAACCTTGCTCGCATATTGCATTATAGCAGCAAGTCCTCAGAAATTCCTGCGGGCTGGGTTCTGCCTCCTCTCGGATCCGACGATCGGGACATTGACAGGAGAAGGAGATAGCGCCATTCGAACAGCGCTTCGCGGGTCTCGAGAGCTCAACAAGGCGCGAGATTTGCGGGCCAACAGGAGGACTTTATGAAGACTGTGGTGATGGCCGTCTTTGCTCTCGCTGCTTCCGCCGCGCCGAGTCTGGCGCAGGATGCCACAGCCGGCGAGCAGGTATTCAAACGATTGTGCTTGCCGTGCCACGATGTCGGGCCGGAAGCGAAGACCAAGCTTGGGCCTCCTCTCAACGGGATCGATGGGCGCAAGGCCGGCACGTTCGAGGGCTTCAACTACTCGGAGGCCAATAAAACTTCCGGTATCACCTGGAGCGAGCAGACGTTCCCCTCGTACATCCGTGCACCCATGCAGGCGATGCCGGGCACCCGGATGGCATTCGTCGGGATCAAGAACGACAAGGACATCGCCGATCTTTGGGCCTATCTCAAGCAATTCGGTCCCGACGGCCAGAAGAAATGATCGGACCCAGGACCATGACAACGAGGTCCGCGCAATGATCAAGGACATAGTGGTCAATCTGGTCGGGCGAGGACCGCAGGACTTCGCCGCAGATTACGCGGTCTCTGTTGCAGCGACCTTCGGCGCGCACCTGGTCGGGATCGCGTTCGTGTTTGACGCGGTCATTCCTGACGGCGCATTGGGCGCAATCCCGGTCGATCTGATCGAGCTCCAGCAGGAGGAAAACAACAAGGCCGCCACCACCGCGGTCGAGCGCTTCACCGCGAACGCCAAGGCGGCGGGGGTGTCGGCCGAAACGCGCATTCTCGATGCGAGCCTCGGCGGCGCGGCAACGTTGTTCGGCGCCATTGCGCGGCGTTTCGATCTGGCCGTGGTCGGGCAAGCCCAAAGCGAGCATGGGGCGTCGGAGGATCTCCTGATCGAGGCGGCGCTGTTCGAATCCGGGCGTCCGCTCGTGCTCGTGCCGTACATTCAGAAGCAGGCGCTCAAGCTCGATCGCGTGGTCGTGTGCTGGGATGGAGACCGCACCGCCGCCCGCGCCATTGGCGATGCAATGCCGTTTCTGGAACGGGCGAAGGCTGTGGACGTCGTCATTGTCGCGGAAGAGCGCAAGCAAGCGGAAATTGCCGGCATCGACATGGTCGCCCATCTTGCCCGGCATGGCGTTCCGGCAACTGCCAAACGCACTTCCAAGGGTGATATCGGTATTGACAACGTGATCTTGTCCTATGCCGCGGACAGCGCAGCCGATTTTCTGGTCATGGGCGGCTACGGCCATTCTCGCCTGCGCGAGTTCATTCTCGGCGGGGTCACGCGCGGTATTCTTGCTTCCATGACG
>DASXIG010000679.1:0-2077 GCA_036498105.1 Xanthobacteraceae bacterium
CTGACGGAAAGAAAAGATCGATCGCCTGCCGCAAGGTCGCGCCATAGCTCAGCCCCAGTTCGGCGCGCCGCTCCTGCATGGCTTTTACGCGGTAGTCCTCGCCCTCGTGCGCCCAGCGCGCAAAGATCGCTGTATGCTCCGGCACGCGGGCGCGGTTGTTGTACTCGGCTTCGTAGTCGATGGGCATTCGTGCTGGTCTCCTGCGTGGCTTGTCTATCATCTCCGGTCGGGGGTGGGGAGGCACGCTTTGCTTTTCGCCGCAGCCGCATTTATCTCGTGCGCATGAGGGTCAACGGCAAATCGATGCGCACGATCTGGCTCGGGCCGGACGGCTGGTCGTTGGGCATCATCGACCAGACCAGGCTGCCGCACGCATTCGTCACGGCCCGGCTTGCCGCGCTCGAGGACGTGGTGACCGCCATTGCCTCCATGCAAGTCCGGGGTGCCCCCTTGATCGGAGCGGCCGCAGCTTATGGCGTGTGCTTGGCGCTGCGCGCGGATTCATCCGACCAGGCATTGGAGCGCGCGCATGCAGCTCTGCTTGCGACGCGCCCCACGGCTATCAATCTCAGGTGGGCGCTCGATGAGATGCTGGCGGCAGTGCGTAACCGGCCGCGCAAGGATCGAGTCTCTCACGCCTATCGGCGCGCCGCTGAAATCTGCGACGACGACATCGCCATCAATCGGGCGATCGGACGGCACGGTGCCGAGCTCATCACCACTCTCGCCGCGACCAAGAGGGCCGGGGAGCCGGTCCAGGTGCTCACGCATTGCAATGCGGGCTGGCTCGCAACAGTCGATTTCGGCACCGCTTTGGCGCCCATCTATGTCGCTCACGACCAGGGCGTGGCGGTTCATGTGTGGGTGGACGAGACGCGACCACGCAATCAGGGCGCCTCGCTGACGGCGTGGGAGCTCGGCCAGCATGGCGTCGCCCATACGGTGATCCCCGACAACACCGGGGGCCACCTGATGCAGCACGGGATGGTGGATCTGGTCATCGTCGGCACCGATCGCGTGACCGCACGCGGCGATGTCTGCAACAAGATCGGCACCTACCTCAAAGCGCTCGCAGCAAAGGACAACGATGTGCCTTTTTATATCGGGGCGCCCTCTCCGAGCATTGATTTCGGGGTATTGGACGGAGTTTCCGAGATTCCCATTGAGCAGCGCGCGGCGGGGGAGGTCGCAACCGTGAGCGGGCGGAGCATGGATGGGCGCATGGAGACGGTCCGGATCGTGCCGCAAGATTCGGCTGTTGCGAACTATGCCTTCGACGTTACGCCGGCGCGGCTGGTCAGCGGGCTCATCACGGAACGCGGCATTGTGGCGGCTAACCAGCCCGCCCTCGCCCGGGCATTCCCAGAACATGCGGCTGCCGCGGCACTGCCGGAAGGTGCTCGCGCTTGAATCGAGCCCAGAATGCGTGCCGCTAGCCTTCCTCCCACCGGACCAGGCATTGGCTTGCCGGGCATGCTCGACGCCATGAGCGCCAGTTCGCTTGCCGCCTTTCTTCCCGGACAGACACCGCCGGCGGCGCTTGCCATCGCACGCGGCACCGCCCGGCTACTGCATGGCCTCGGCTATTCGGTGCTGGGCGAACTCACCCTCCCCTCCGGCCGGCGCGCCGATCTGGTCGGACTTGGCGCCGATGGGGAAGTCTGGATCGTGGAGATCAAGTCCTCAATTGAGGACTACCGCGCCGACCATAAGTGGATGGAGTACCGCGCGCATTGCGACCGTCTCTTCTTTGCTGCCAGCCCCGATACCCCATCCGATATTTTCCCTTCGGACGCCGGGCTCATCTTGGCTGACGCATTCGATGCCGCGATCGTTCGCGAGGCGCCGCGATATCCGCTACATGCATCCAGGCGCAAAACCATGATGCTAGCCTTCGCCCGCTCAGCCGCGCTGCGCCTCTCCGCGATGACGGATCCGCAGGCGGATTGCCGGTAGTTTGGTATCCCGGATGGCGCGCCTCTCGCCATCCAGCGAATGCCCCCGGATTTTGCGAAAACGCAATCCGGGCTACGGCTGGTCGGCAATCACAATCTGGCGCGCGCTCACCAAACCTTTG
>DASXIG010000680.1:0-3774 GCA_036498105.1 Xanthobacteraceae bacterium
TGTCAGCCGGGCGCGAGGACATGAGCGACGAGACGCAGGCGCTGTGCTTTCTTGCCGGCGCCAATTCCATCTTTTACGGGCCGAAGTTGCTCACCACCCCGAACCCGGGGCACGATCGCGATAAGCGCCTGTTCGAGACGCTCGGTCTCGCGGCGATGACGAACCACCCTCGTAGGGCGGATTAGCTGTACTGCGTTATAATATGCGCAGGGTGTCATTCCGGGGCCGCGAGCATCGCGAGCGGAGCCCGGAACCCATAACCACAGGCCGTGCGGCTGAAACGCGGGCAGCGCGGCTGGCGGGTTTAACTGGACCGCCTGGGGTTATGGATTCCGGGCTCGCCGGCAAGTCGGTGAACCGACTTGCCGGCGCCCCGGAATGACAGCGCGAAATAACGTGTAACGCAGTACGATCAATGCAGCGCCATGGCCGTGCGCGGCATCAACGCGCCGCGATGGCGGATCACCTCGCCGGCCAGGCGATGGGCGGCGGCCGCCGCTTGTATTGGCGTCGCGCCGGAAAGCCGAGCCGCAATGTAGGCGGCGTTGAAGCTGTCCCCGGCAGCCGTATTGTCCACCGGCACCACCACCTCGGGCACCGGGATGAAATCGCTGTGGCCGCCTGCAACGACCAAAGCGCTGCCCGGACCATTCTTCACGACGATCTCGCCGATGCCGAAGGCCTGCAGGCGCGCGACCGTTGCCTCGGGACTGGGATCTCCCCACAGCACCGCCTCGTCGTCATAGGTCGGCATCGCAATGTCGAGGCGCTTCAACGCCTCGATGTATACCGTGCGCGCCCGCGACAAGTCTCCGCGCCAGCCGCGCGGACGGAAATTGCCATCGAATGCGATTTTGGCACCCTTCTGGCGAATCGCTTCGAGGATCGCGAAGAAGCGTCCGAGCCCGACGTTGGAGTAGAGCGACAAGGTGATCCCCGAGAAATACACGAGCGTTGCCTTTGTGAGCCCTTCGGCGAGGCTGGCCCAATGCGGCAGCTCGAACAGATCGCGGGCAGGCGCTTCCCCGCGCCATTCGTGAAGATGGCGCACACCGGAGGCGTCGGTCTCGATCACAATCACACCCGGCAGCCTGCCGCGAACGCGCAACACGAGGTTGCTCGCAATCCCCTCCGCGCTGGCGAGCGCGAGCACCCCGTCGGAATACGGATCCTCTCCGAGCGCGGTGGCAAACGCCGTCTCGATACCGGCGCGTGCGAGATAAACCGCGACGTTGAACGCATCGCCGGAATAGCCGAGCTTGAAACGGCCGTCTTCGCCGCGCGCGAGTTCCACAACCGCTTCGCCGACGACGGCCACCCTGGGCTTCTTCTGCTCGGCCATTGCTGTCAACCATATCCCGGGATCATGGGCAAACGAAGCCAGTCCGTTAAAACGGGCCCCTCGGACGCAATGCTGCCATGGACGTCCGGCAATGTTATATTGTAACAGTGCCTCGCCGGTTCCGGCTATCCCGTGAGCAGCTTTCATGCCCACCCCACTTCCACATCAGCATCATCATCCCGGCCGGGGCCATCCGCCGGCATCGATTTCCCGCTCCATTCTGCGGATGTCGGTTGCGGGGCGGCTTGCGCTGAGCGCCGCATTGGCCGCGCTGCTGTGGGCAGCGGTGATCTGGGCCATGAGATAAGCCGATGGGCTGCGCCTTGCAGTTCCGCAACGTCACCCTGGGCTATGACCGGCATCCCGCCGTGCATCATCTCGACGGCGAGGTCGCGCGCGGCGCCCTGGTCGCGGTGGTCGGGCCGAACGGGGCGGGCAAATCGACCCTGTTCAAGGGCATCGTCGGCATGCTCAAGCCGCTCGCCGGCCATATCGCGCACGACGGTATCTCCCCCCAGGACATCGCCTACCTGCCGCAGGCCGCCGAGATCGACCGCTCGTTTCCAATCAATGTGTACGATCTCGTCGCAATGGGATTGTGGCGCCGGACGGGCGTGTTCGGCGGCATCGGACGCAGGGCGCGGGACTCCATCGAGAAAGCGATTGCGGCTGTCGGACTGACCGGGTTCGAGGATCGTGCCATTGCCACCTTATCGGGTGGGCAGGCCCAGCGGATGCTGTTCGCGCGTCTGTTGCTGCAGGATGCCCGCGTGATCGTGCTGGACGAGCCGTTCAACGCGGTCGATGCCAAGACCTCCGCCGACCTGTTTGCTCTCGTGCAGCGCTGGCATGGCGAGCAGCGCACCGTCCTCACCTCCATGCATGACATCGAGTTCGTGCGCGCCAATTTCCCCGAAACTCTCCTGCTCGCGCGCGAGCCGGTTGCCTGGGGCCGCACCGCGACGGTGCTCACCCCGGAGAACCTCCTGACCGCGCGCCGCATGTGCGAGGCCTTCGACGAGCATGCGCCGGCATGCGCGGAGCCGGCATGATCTACGACTTCTTCATCGCCCCGTTCACCGAGTTCGAGTTCATGCGGCGCGCGCTCGCGGGCGTGCTTGCATTGGCGCTCGGCGCCGGCCCGATCGGCGTATTCCTGATGCTGCGGCGCATGAGCCTCGTGGGAGATGCGATGGCGCACGCGATCCTGCCGGGAGCGGCGGTCGGATTTCTGCTTTCCGGGCTGAACCTGTTTGCCATGACAGCGGGCGGAATGATGGCCGGATTCGTCGTGGCGCTGCTCACAGGGCTGGTCGCCCGCAGCACCGAGCTCAAGGAGGATGCGGCCCTGGCGACATTCTATCTCCTCTCGCTCGCGATCGGGGTGACCATCGTGTCGATCAAGGGCACGAACGTCGATCTGCTGCACGTCCTGTTCGGCAATGTGCTCGCGCTCGACGACCAGACGCTCTTGCTGATCGCCGGCAACGCCACCGTGAGCCTGATTGTGCTGGCCCTGATCTATCGTCCGCTGGTGATCGAGTGCGTCGATCCCGGATTCATGCGCTCGGTCAGCCGCGCCGGCGGCCCCGCCCATTTCGCCTTCCTGGCGCTGGTCGTCATCAACCTGGTGAGCGGATTTCATGCGCTCGGCACTCTGCTCGCGGTCGGGATCATGATGCTGCCCGCCGCCATCGGCCGTTTCTGGGCACGCGACATCACGCTGATGATAGGCCTCGCGACCGCAAGCGGCGTTGTCGCGGGCTATGCCGGGCTGCTGCTGTCGTTCCACACCGGTGTCGCTTCCGGCCCCGCCGTCATCCTCGTTGCAGGCGCGCTTTATCTCGCCTCGCTCTTGTTCGGCCGGGTTGGCGGGCTGGTGCGGCAGCTCTTTCCCGGGCGCCACCTGGAAGCATGACTGGAATAAGTATCAGAAGAGAGGAATTACGATGCGCATGCTAGCCCGCGCGGTCGCAAAGCCCTGCACCGCTCTGATTGCAGGCGCACTTGCTGCTGCCCTGACGGCGATCACGCCCGGCTCATCGCAGGAAGCGCCGAAAGGCAGGCTGAAACTGATCGCGAGCTTCTCGATCCTCGGCGACTTCGTGAAAAATGTCGGCGGCGACCGTGTTGAGGTGGGGACTCTGGTCGGACCAAATGGCAACGCCCACGTCTATGAGCCTTCTCCTGCCGATGCGAAAAAGGTTGCAGATGCCCGCGCGGTATTCGTCAATGGGCTCGGTTTCGAGGGCTGGCTCGATCGGCTGGTGAAGGCGTCGGGCACCAAGGCTCCGATCATTGTCGCAAGCAAAGGCATCAAGCCGATCGAGCGTGCCGGCGAGCATGGCCACGACCACGATGGCGATCACGGCAAGACCGATCCGCATGCCTGGCAGTCCGTCGCGAATGCGAAAATCTATGTTGCCAATATC
>DASXIG010000681.1:0-2552 GCA_036498105.1 Xanthobacteraceae bacterium
CTCGGCGGTATCCTTGGCCCAGATCTCCTTCATCGCTTCGATCTGTTCGCGCATCTTCAACGTGCGGGTCTCGTAGACCGTGCCGTGGTCTTCCATCTCCTCGGCATTCCAGCCGCAGCCGATGCCGAACAGAAAGCGGCCCTTCGATATCTGGTCGAGCGAAGCGACGAGTTTCGCGGTTTGAATCGTATCCCGCTGGATCACCAAGCAGACGGCGGTGCCGAGCTTGAGCCGCGTAGTCACAGCGGCTGCGGCGCTCAACGTGACGAACGGATCCATCACATCGAAATACTCTTTAGTCAATGCGGCTGCGCCGAGGGGATGGGTGAACCGGCGTGTTACGGGCATGTGCGAGTGCTCCGCCACCCAGAGCGAGTCAAAGCCGCGCTGCTCCAGCGCCACCGCCAGCTCGGTCGGCGCCATCGAATAATCCGTGAAGAAGATCGATGCCCCGATTTCCATGCCGTCCCCCCTCTCAGCCGTTACCAGTTACCACTCGACCACGAGATAAAATGCCGTGACCCCGAGGACAACCTTCCGGTAGCCGGATACTGAGTCCCTTCGCGAATCCCCGGGTTTGGGGATCACGCTAATTTGCCGCGCCGGCAAGTCAAGCTTGTGCGGCTCAACCGCCGATATTTGCTATCCTGAGCCGGGTGCGGAGCCGGGCCTGCTCATCTACATCAAGCCAAGCTATCACGGTAGGCCCGGGAGCCCGTGAGCGAGAGATGCCCGCGGGCGGCGGCATCTGAGCGACACACAGGTCAGCCGTGTGTTGATTTATAGAGGGCGAGGCACTGTTATCTGGCGGTGAGGCGACGCTCAACGCGAAGCAGGTTGCCTTCCGTTGTTCGAGGCGACAGCAACGCCTTATAGCTGAGCCTCACCCGGGATCGGGAGAACGTCGACCGCCGCAGACAGATCGAGGTCGCATTTGGATACGCCGCCCATCCGGCCGCAGCGCCGACTCAAGGCCTATCAGGATACGCGTTTTCTGGAGAGCAAGGACGCGCGCGCATTGCGCATCCTCGCGGAGTACCTGGAGCCGCTTTATCGGTTTCAGCGGCATCACGTGCAGGACACGATCGTGTTCATGGGCTCGGCCCGCCTGTTGTCGAAAGAGGCCGCAACGGCGGCGCTTGCCGAGGCGGAGGCAGCCGGGCAGGGGATAGAGGCGGCGCAGACGGCGCTGCGACTGTCGGTCTACTATGAGGCAGCGCGCGAATTGGCGCGTCGGCTGACCGAATGGTCGAAAAAATTAGGCCGCGAGGAGCGGCGCTTCGTCGTTTGCACCGGCGGCGGCCCCGGCATCATGGAGGCGGCAAACCGTGGCGCCTCGGAAGCAAGGGGCGTCAATGTGGGGCTCACGATCTCGATCCCCGACGAGGAGTTCGATAATCCGTATGTCAGCCGGGAACTGCACTTTCACTTCCATTATTTCTTCATGCGGAAGTTCTGGTTCGTCTATCTCGCCAAGGCCGTTGTGCTGTTCCCGGGCGGTTTCGGCACGCTCGACGAATTGTTCGAAATCCTGACCCTCGTACAGACGCGGAAGATGCGCAAGCGGATCCCAATCGTGCTGTTTGGCACCGAATATTGGGACGAAATTGTCGATTTCGGCGCTCTGGTCAAATACGGCGTGATCAGTTCGGGCGACCTCGACCTGTTCCACCGCGTCAACTCGGTAGACGAAGCCTACGAGATAATCATCAAGGGCCTTGCCGAGAACGCGCTCGCCATCCCGGGACCGGTGCTGTGAACATCGCAACCACAGGGTCGCTTGAGCCGAGGTTGCTGAGATCTGGCTTTAGAGAGGCGCGTGGCGCCCGGCGGATGCTCGGTGGATTTACTCGCTAACCATTTTATCTGCCCACTCCACCAGCGCCACCAAATCGGGAGGAGTTACAAACCGGGCGTTCTTGCCCTCGAGATCAGCGTCGCGGACCGCACGGGCCCGTGAGCATGCGGTTCAGATGTTGAGCGGGATTTTATGCGCAATTGTTTGCCGCATGATTTCAGACAACGGTGGCCATCCAACAGGTGTGACCGAATTCATCAGCTCGCTTTTCATGAGGTTTACCGCCTCGCCGAGCAGGAATATCTGAACCTCGTGACCCGCCTCTGCGAAGGCGTTTGCATGCAGAAAAGCAAACGCAGCTTTCGTCGATTCGTCGGAGCCCCATGCGCTCTTGATCAAGATCTTCATCGCCGCGACCTCGATGGCTCGATTCTTGAAGCGGTCGGAACGACCGCAATCTCGTATTTACTGCCGCACCAACCAATTTAGCACGGCTTTTGCGGAGGCGCGCAGGAGAGTTCGACGGGCAAAGCTCGCGACCGTTGCCTCATGAAACTGGTGTGGGGCAGGGACAAAACGAGCCATATCCGGCGTCAGGGCCACGATACGCTCGCCGCGCATGCCTTACCTACCAGCGATGCGTTACCGCCAGGATCTGGTGCGGACCGGCGCCACGAGGCATTGGCGTGCCTCGACGGCATTGCGGCGGCTGCACGGACAGATGCGGGCCCTATGGTGCGCAACTTGCACTTCC
>DASXIG010000682.1:0-6161 GCA_036498105.1 Xanthobacteraceae bacterium
GAGGCCGATCACGAGGCGCAAGTATTCGGCCAAGGCATAAATTATTTTCACCCAGAGAATTTGAAATCGTCGCCTGTTGTCATTGGAACATGCTTGCGTTTGATCGGACTATATGAACGCGGCCAGCGGAACGCAGCCAAGGTCGAGCTTAGACGTAACTACATCAAATCAGTGCGCATTCCCAAAGCATTCGACGGCTACAGAATCCTTCACCTCAGCGACTTACACGCGGAGCTGAGCGAGGGCGCAATTGCGCGTTCAATCGGTCTCTTGCAAGAAGCAGATTACGACCTTTGTGTTCTCACCGGCGATTACCGAGCTCAGGCCTACGGCCCCTACGACGCAGCGCTCCATGGCACATCGCGGCTTTGTGCACAGCTCAAGCAGCCGATTTACGGTGTTTTGGGCAATCACGATACCGTGCGTATGCTACCCGGACTGGAGCGGATGGGCATCCGCATGCTGCTCAATGAATGCGCGACGATAGATCGCGGTGGTCAGCGCATCTACGTCGCTGGCATCGACGATGCGCATTTCTATCGTGCGGACAACCTTGAAAAGGCTGCCTCAGGGATACCAACCAACGCGTTCTCGATTCTGCTTTCACACACCCCGGAAATTTATCAGCAGGCGGCCCATGCCGATTTCAGTCTTTTGCTGAGCGGGCATACTCATGGGGGCCAAATCTGCCTTCCCGGGCGAATCCCAATCACGCTCGATTCTGTTCTCCCCCGCTACATGGGCGCTGGTTCCTGGAAATATCGCAGCATGCATGGATACACTTCAGTCGGATTAGGTTGCTCGATCGTCCCGGTGCGCTTTAATTGTCCACCGGAAATTACGCTACATGTCCTGGCATCGAGCACCTGAGAACCTCAAACGATGCTCCGGGAACCTGAACCAGCTTGCGTCTACTTGCTCGCGTTGCCGCAGCACTCGTAGCCAGCCTCAGAAATCGTCTGCGGGACACTTTCATGAGGAGGATGCCGTCAAGCGCGTCCAAAGCCTATCAGCATGCTGCAAACGGTTCGGGCCGTTGTCACTGAGCCCAGCGGCAAGCGCATAGGACGATAGGCCAGTCTGGCCTATTTGCGGCGGGGCGGGTTAACAATTGCTAGGGTCTAACCCCCTTTACGGCCCCCCCAACGCGCTGTCCGAACTCCGTCCTGAATCCTCCGGCGGCGGGGGAGTAGGGCTCCTGAGAGCAGGAGGAAAAGTCCACACTTTTATGTCTGCTGACCGGGGTGAAGCGGCCGTTATCGCTGCACTGCGGTAATGCGTGCTTTTGGACCCATTCCGGAAGTGGGGCGGCCAATTTTGCTGTGCCGCACAAGACAGTTCTACCCAACGGCGTGCTAGGGTGCCGTCCTCGGCGTGAGGACAAAGCGCATGAGACAATGCTCGAAAGCAGGCGGCGAACCAATTAAAACTGCGACGCCGCAAGAGGGTGACGCTAAAGGGCCGCGCTGCGCCAAAACCCATCCAGATCGCAAGCTCTCGGCTGCTGGCCTGCAGGAACAGCTCGACCGCCGAACGCTCGAGGCGGCGCGTTGCTGCCGCGGAGTCCAGGGAGAGGTCCGATGAGGGCGCATATCGTCGGTGGCGGATTTGGCGGATTGGCGGCGGCCGCGCTTCTCATCCGGAACGCGGGGATGTCCGGGGCGGACATCACGATCTACGAGGCGGACGAGCGGCTGGGCGGCGGGTTCTTTCTCGGCGGCAGCGCGGAGAGCGGCTACAACCTGCCGGGCTCCATCTTTGACAAGGAATTCCGCTGCACGTTCGATCTGTTCAAGTCGATCCCCTCCGCAAGCAATCCCTCTATTTCCGTCAAGGAGGAATTCTTCGCCTTCAATGCGGGCAAGCCGTACCATGACAGGGCGCACGTCTTCGATCGCAACGGCCGCATCGTGCATGATCCGCGTTACGGCCTCAGCCTAGGCGACGGTCTCAGCCTCGCGCGGCTCTTGCTGACGCCTGAAGCAATGCTCGACGGGCGACGCATCGAGGAGTTCTTTTCCCCCAAGTTCTTCTCGACCGAATTCTGGCTGCTCTGGTCGACACTCATGGGGTCGCTGCCTCAGCACAGCGCAATCGAGTTTCGGCGCTACATGAACCGCTTCCTGTATTTGTTCGGAGACCTGTCGGACATGACGGGCGTCATGCGCACGCCCATCAACCAGCACCAAGCGTTCATAGAACCGCTGGTCGCATGGCTGCGCCCGCGCGGCGTGAACTTCCTCACCGGCGCCTTCGTGCAGGACATCGGCTTCGCGCAGTCACCCGGCCGCATCACCGTAGACCGGCTCGACTATGAACGGGGCGGCGCCGCGACGTCGGTTGCGGTCGCGCCGGAGGATCTCGTGCTGGTGACCACCGGATCGCAAGCTGCCGACCTTTCCGCGGGATCGATGACCGAGGCGCCTAGCCCGCGGCCGAGCGGACGGTCCTGGGCGGTGTGGGAGCGCCTAGCGCAAGGGCGCACGGATTTCGGCAACCCTGACGTTTTCTTCGGCGCGGCCCGGATACCCGATTCGCGCTGGGTGACCTTCACGGTCACCGACACAGGGACCGAATTCATCGAGCAAATTGCCGCGCTGACCGGCAGCGAGTCGGGACGCGGCGGGCTCGTGACTCTGAAGGACTCGGGTTGGGTTTTGTCGCTGTCCATCTTCCACCAGCCGGAAATCATCGGCCAGCCGTCTGGCACGAGCGTCTGGTGGGGCTACGGTCTGTATCCCGACCGCAACGGCGATTTCGTGCGCAAACGTATGGATCAATGCACCGGCGCGGAGATCCTGGAGGAGGTGCTGCGGCAACTGCGGTTCGATAAGCAATTGGACGCGATCATGGCATCATCGATGTGCGTGCCTTGCAACATGCCCTACGTCAACAACATCTGGCTCCCGCGGAGCCGCAGCGACAGGCCTCCCCCCGTTCTAGAGGGGGCGACCAACCTCGGACTCATCGGCCAGTACGTCGAGGTTCCCAGGGAAATCGCCTTCACCATCGAGTGCTCCGCCCGCTCGGCGTGGGAAGCGATCTACGTCCTGCTCAAGCGCGGCCCCGCGCCGCCGCCCGTTTATCAAGGTCAGCACGATCCGAAGGCGCTCTTCAACACGCTGAAGGTGTTTGTCCGTTAGTGATCTGCGCCGCTGACCGCAGTCGGCGTTGTCGACCCCGGGTCCGCCGACGAGGTAATCGAGTAGCACCCCGCTAATGTTTCCTCTTGGCACTTCTCGAACATAGACTCATATGACGGCATGTCCGCAGCCGGCGAAAGCCGACATGGGGCCGTTCCGCAGGGATTCGGCTTTTGACCCATTCCGGTCCTCCGCAGGTTGATTTTGCTGTGCTGCACAAGGCCGCTCGGATAAGCGACGGCCTATTCATCGACCTCTCGTCTGCTCATGGAGCACATCGACGATCTCGTGGGCGGCGCCCTGAAGATCAGCCAAGTGCTCGCGGACCATGTCGTCCACCCTCTTCGCGGCCTTGGGCCATACGATATTGATAACGCCATACACGCGCCGGCCGTCGAGGAGCGGAACGGCGATGCCGGAGAGCCCGTCAGGCGCTTGCCGTCCGTAGGCCCCGCCCCCGAAGCTCGGGTCGCGGGTGCCATACCCCCTCGCCCGGGTTTCAGCCAAAATTTGGTTGAGTCGCCGTTCGTCGCGCGCGAGGCGGTCCTCGGGCTGCTTCGAATTGCGCAGCAATCTAAGAATGTTTTGGCGCTCCTTATCGGGGCAGTAGGCGAGATAGGCCCTGCCGACCGCGGACAAAACCCAATTGACAGGCGTTCCGATCCGGTCGTGCATAAAAACCGTCGAGAACGGCGTGCGTACCCGACTCGTCTCGCGGATTTCAATGTGGTCTCCGGCGGGCACGAACAGATCGGAAGGCCACGATATCTTTCGGCACAACCGGTCGAGAACCGGCGCGGCCGCCTCCGCCACGCGATCGAAGCGATCCGGCTTGCGCGCGAGTCGTGAGAGTGTGGCGCTGATCCGATATCGCCTATCGGCCAGACGCCTCGACACCGCGCCAACCCCCTCCAGCGTGTGCAGAATTCGCACTAGCGTGGGCTTGGGAATTCGTGTCAGGCGGTGGATTTCGTGCAAGGACGAGATCGGCTGATCCTGCAATGCTCGCAGCACTTGCAGGCCCCGTTCGAGACTCCTGATCGTTTTTGCTTTGGGCATGGAAGCGTGGAAAACCAAGTACCTGCGGTTCGGGCATTCCGCTTGGTGAAATTTAGCATTCCACGAGGTGAAACGCATCTCGTTTTAGCTGGCCTGTCCTCGGTAGCCGGTTCAAGCTGCCGTAAAATACAACCAAGGAGAAGGACCATGAGCACCTTCAAGCAATTGAATTATTGGTCTTGCGGGGTGTTGGTATTGGTCGCAGCCGGCTTACACTCGATCTGGTCCTCTGCCGATGCCCAGGAATTTCCATCGAGCGCAATTCGCATCTTCGTGCCAACAGCGCCGGCCACGCCTCCTGATATCATCAGCCGAGTGATCGCCACGGAACTGGCGAACACGATGCGCTGGAAAGTGGTTGTCGAGAACCGACCAGGTGCGGTCCAGACCATAGCCGGCAGCGAGGTTTTGAAGCAGCCCGCCAATGGCACGTCAGTCTACGCAATGAGCGTCCCGGTGACTGCAGCGCCGGCCTTTCTCGCCAACATGCCGTTTGACCTCAGCAAAGATTTTGCGCCCGTGATTAAGATTTCGACGTCGTACAATGTGCTGGTCGTGCATCCGACTCTTCCTGCCCATTCGGTATCGGAGCTGGTCGAGCTGCTAAAACGTCAGCCGGACAAGCTGACTTTCTCCTCCGGAGGGTTTGGCACGCCGGCTCACCTGATCGGGGAGATGTTCAAGCTCAGGACAGGCGTCCGCGCGACACATGTTCCCTACCAGCAGTTTCCACAAGCTATCGGTGATCTGATCAGCGGAACCAACCAATATATGTTCGTCACCTCGCTGCCGGTGATCGATCTGATCAAAGCCGGCAAGCTGCGCGCGCTTGCCGTGACGGGACCTAAGCGGCTCGCCGTTCTTCCGGAGGTTCCCACGATTGTCGAGCAGGGTTTCCCCGACCTCGTGGTGGAGGATTGGGTCGGGTTTGCCGTGAAGAGCGGCACACCCGGTGACATCGTGATGCGGTTGACCCAGGCTATCAACGATACCTTGGCCAAGCCGCAAGTCCGGGAAGCCTTCGCAACACTAGGCGCTGAGCCGGCCGGCGGAACGTCGGCCGAGTATGGCGAACTCATAGCTTCCCAGCTCGCCCTGTGGGCCAAGGTAGTCAAGGATTCTGGGATCCAAATGCACGAATGAAGCTTGACAACGATTTCAGAGTGACCTTGCTCGGGACCGGAACACACCGATCCCGAGCAAGGATCGGTTCGGGCCATGCACACTGATTGAGACTGGCGATCAGAAGCTGCTTGTTGATGCCGGGCGCGGCGCCACTATCCGGCTTTCTCAACTCGATATTCCGATCGGGAACATCAATGCGTTACTGCTCACCCACTTTCATTCCGACCACACGGTAGGCGTGCCGGACGTCTGGCTAACCGGTTGGCTGGCGAAGGCACTCGGTCTTACGGTGCCGACCGGCCTTCTCGTGGCCGCCGACGAGGTGATCGAATAATTGGGCTACCCCGCTGCGATTGCTCACAGCCGCTTGTGGCACTTCGCGTCATATCGCGGCAGCGCAACAATTGAGTCGCTTTCGGATTGAGGCGGACATTCAACGACCCGCGTCAGCGCATTGCGCCATTCGGCTGCATTGGCAGCGGGCCGAAGGCCGGCGGCGGAATCCGGCGCTTGGAGGCGGCCTCGTAGGCCGACGCGATCTTCAGGAGCACATCTTCCCTGCCCGGCTCCGCCCGGAAGACGAGCGAGAACGGAAGTCCCGGCTCGGGAATTGTGTTCGGCGCGTGTGATGCTTTCGAGACGTAGCGCATTCCATCCTTGCTCAGCATGAATACGGGGTCGTAGACCGTTGTCACATAACCCGCGGGGATCAAGACTTCGGTAAGACCTGCATTCGGGCCGCTCAGCGACTCGGGGCTGAGATTGCTGACAATGTCGTATTGATAGGCTCCGCCGATCAGCGCGGGCGGCCACGGCGTATGCAGCCGCACCAGG
>DASXIG010000683.1:0-2637 GCA_036498105.1 Xanthobacteraceae bacterium
GCTCTATCCCAACATTGATTTTTATTCCGGCATTACGCTCAAGGCGATGGGTTTTCCCACCACGATGTTCACCGTTCTATTCGCGGTCGCGCGGACGGTGGGATGGATCTCGCAGTGGAAAGAGATGATCGAGGATCCGCAGCAGAAGATCGGGCGTCCACGCCAGCTCTACACCGGCGCCACCCAGCGCGACTATGTTCCGATCTCGCGCCGAAAGTAGCGTTCTCTCCAAGGCGTTGCCATCCTGAGGCGCGCGCACGCCACGGCCCGCGCCGGCCGAAGGCCTTCATAGGGTGGAACCAGCAAGAGCAGTTCTATGCTGTGGCCCGCATGCGCTGAGCGGCCGCAATCACATCCAGCACGATCTCGGCGGCGCGCGTTGCGGGGGTAGTGCTGGAGCCAATCCCCATGACCGCGTCGAGACGTGAAAATGCTTCGATCTGGCGACGCCTCTCCGAAGTGTCGTCGAATAGAGGGATAAGGGCAGCTGCCAGCCGGTCCGCCGTGCAGTCATGCTGTATCAGCTCCGGAACAACATTGTCCGACAAAATGATGTTAGTAAGGATGATGCTGGAAAGCCGCCGCAGCAATAGTCTGCCGGCGAGATATTCGATCGGCGAGACCTTGTAAGCTGCGACCATTGGGATCCCGGCGAGCGCAAGCTCCAGAGTCACAGTTCCGGATTTTGCGAGCGCAACCCGCGCGATGCGAAAAGCCGCCTCTTTTTCAGCAGGATCGATGACAAGACGGGGCGATATGATCCAGTTTTTGCTCGCAGTTCGAATCGTTTCAGCAAGGTGAGGTAAAGTGGGAATGACCACTTCAAGCTCGCCCAAGCGATCCTTCACGTTCGCGACAGCCTGAGCGAACACGTCAAGAAGTCGCCGAATCTCCCCCATCCTGCTCCCCGGCAGCATGAGAAGGACGGGCGGCGCCATCAAGCGGCGGCGCGCCTCGCTCGCATTGGGGCGCAGCCGACCCACCCTGTCGGTCAAGGGATGGCCCACATATGTGCACGGGGGTCCTCCGAGCTTTTTGTGGACCTCGGGCTCAAAGGGCAACAGTGCAAGAATATGATCGATATAACCGCGCAACACGCGGGCCCGGCCCGGCCGCCAGGCCCAGACCGAAGGCGAGACATATTCCACTATGGGAATGGTGGGGTCGGCGACGCGGACTCGCCGTGCTATTCCTCGGTTGAAACCGGGACTATCGATGATGACCAAGGCATCGGGGTGTCGCGCGACCACTTCCTTGGCCGTCAATCTCATCAAGCGCAGAATACCGGGAAGCCGACGAGGGATCGCACTGAAACCGATCAGCGGAAGGTCGTCTATCGGGTAGAGGCTTGCGATCCCTTCCTTGGCCATCTCGCGCCCGCCGACGCCGCTGAAATGCAGTTCCTTGTCTGTGCATTTCCGCAGCGCGCGCATCAGCGCGGCGCCGAGCTGATCGCCTGACTCCTCTCCTGCTACTAGGAAAAGAGCAAGCGAGCTGGATGGGGCAGTCGTGCTGGTCTGCCGGCTCATGACTGGGTCGGATTGCCTTTCACGCCGACCACAAACAGATTTTTCCGGTCCGCAGCCATCCCGATGCGTTCGGGCTCGGCGACAATGGAGCTCCCCGCAGCCACTGCAAGGCCACCCAGTCTGGCAAGTGCAACGCTTTCGATTGTTTTTGGTCCAATCGACGGCAAATCGAAACTGCGACTCTGATCGCGCTTGGGCGCCTTTACCAACACCCCATGGCCGGAAGCTCCTGCTATTTGCCCGTTTGCGCGCAATTGTGCGACCCGCATGAGCATGGCATCAGTACCTTCAGTCGCTTCCATCGCGAGAATTCGCCCGTTCTCAACCACGACTGCTTGGCCGATGTCGAAGGGACTGATTGCGTCGAGCAGTGCAAGTCCCTTATCGATGTCGGCTTGATGGCAGCTCTTGGGAAGCAGCGTACCCAAAGGTCCTTCCGGCATCAGAATCCCCGGCGCGACCTCGTGCGCCCCGATCAGCCTGAACCCCTGCTCCTCGAACATGGACGCAAGGCCCCTCAACAGGTGATCATCACCGCCACGAAACATCCGGGCGATCCGCGGCAGCAGTCGAAGTGTCTTGAAGTCGGGCCGAAGCTGCAAAATTCCCGGCCGCACCACTGAACCGATAAACACCACGTCGCGGCATCCCTCCGCGCGGGCAACACGACAGAACGAGCCGAAGTCGCCGAACCCTACCCAATGCTGCCGGTACGCCCCGATGGCCGCAGGATCGGCCCATCCGCGAATCGGAAACAGGAGCACGTCGCGCCCGGCCTTCACCGCCGCTTCGGCAACGGCCGGCGGCAGTCTCCCGCCGCCACAGATGACAGCGAGCGGACCCTCGTCTTTTGATCGAGCCTCGGGCTGTTGGCTCAAAGCTCGGTCCCCGGCTGAGCACGGCGAATGCCCATGGTCAGCGGTCGTGATCCCGCGCGAATGAACGAGACCACTGCTGCCACCAACGGGTTCTCGCCGTATTGTGCCGCAACCTCTTCGACCCTTTCTCGAAACGTGCCGCGGCCGAAAAATATGGCCTGGTAGGCGCTGCGCAATCGATGAATTTCCTCCTTGGTCCACCCGCGCCGGCGCATGCCGATCACATTCAG
>DASXIG010000684.1:0-7092 GCA_036498105.1 Xanthobacteraceae bacterium
GGATCTTGCGCTGGTCAACCTGCTCGGGCTGACGCACGTGGAACGCAACGGCCATCATTATGTCAACGGCATGGCCGGACTGCCGCAGCACGAGCAGGATGCTTTTCTGACTGCACACCCGGACCTCTATGAGCGCAGCCGCGGCGCGGTGCGCGTCAAGATCAGGAATGGATGCCTTGCGGTCGGCTCGCTCGCGAGTGCCGGCTTCGCCTCCGAGGCGTATCCGGATTGGGCGACGCTCAAGCCGCTCGTCTTGACGTCGCCGCGGCGCGCGGCCATCGCTTGAGAGCGCGGCTTACCTGATGACGCCTGAAGCAACGACCAGTGAGCGGGCCGCTGTTTTCCACCGGCGCTCGGTCAGCTCCCGGGGAACCCTGGATTAAATCAAGCAGTAAATTAATTTCCGCGGTTATGGTGAGTAGAATCGCACTTGGGAGGATTCGTGGATGGCAAAAAAAGAACCTTTCAGGCAACGCATCTGGACCAAACGTGAAATTCGTCAGTTGATAGCTCTGGCAAAGCGAAGGTTGCCCGCATCAACGATCGCCCGCAGGCTCAAGCGCAGCCTTCACTCTACGAAGAAAAAGGCTTCGATGTTGGGTGTGCCGCTGGGTGCGGCTGCGCGTTGGACCAAGGATGACTTGCGCAGGCTTAGGAGGCTTGCGACGCAGAGGCAGTCAGTTCCCAATATCGCAAGAGCATTGAAGAGAACAGAAGCAGCCATCGAAAAAATGGCCTCAAATGTTGGTATTTCGCTGGATATGCGGGAACGCATCTAAATGTCCAAGGGCACACGAGGGGCAAAACCTAGAGCTTGTTCCAGCAGCAATGCCGTCCCGAGTAGCTCGGCGTCCCCATGTGGCCGCCCTACGAGCTGAAGTCCAACCGGCAATCCATCCCGCGTCAGGCCGCAGGGCAGTGAGATGGCGGGGCAGCCGACCAGGGTGATGACGAAAGTCAAAAACATCCAGTCGATGTAAGTCGTCAGTTTTTCACCTGCGATCTCGGTAGGAAATCGCTGCTCGACCGGAAAGGGAGAGACTGCAACAGTGGGGCATAGGAGCAGGTCATAGCTCTGGAAGAATTGCGCGACCCGGTGAAAGAGCATGTGACGCTGACGTTGCGCCCGAATGATCTCGTCCGCGGTGAGCTGCTGGCCTTTCTCGATGTTCCAGACGATGTCGGGGTTGATGCGGTTGCGCTCTGTGGGCAACAGGTCACCGCGCACATCTGCGAGAAGCAGGGCGCGCAGTACTTGAAAACAGTCTATGGCACCGGAGAAATCCGGCGCCTCCTCGCGCACCGCGCAGCCCATCTCGGTGAAGCGCTGTGCGCCGGCTCGACAAATCTGCGCGACCTCCGGATCGATGCCGCGCAGGCCGAAGTCGGGGCTGAACCCGATCTGCCGCGGAGGCCGCGCACGCTGCAGCGCCGCCTGGAAGCCGCCCTGCGGCACGGGCCGGGACAGCGGATCGTGCTGCGTCCATACGGCCATCGCATCCAGCATGAGTGCCAGATCGGGCACGTTGCGTGCCATCGGGCCGTCCACCCACAGGCTGTCAAAGGCGGGCAAACCATCGCCGCGCGGCACGACACCTGGGCTAGGGCGTAGCCCCACAACGCCGCAGAAGCTTGCGGGAATGCGCAAAGATCCGCCCAGGCACGAACCATTGGCCAGCCAGACCTCGCCTGCCGCAAGTGCCGCCGCTGCACCGCCCGAAGAGCCCCCGACGGTGCGGTCCAGATTCCACGGGTTGCGTGTGATGCCCCAGACCGGGTTGAAGGTATGGCTTCCGGCGAATTCCGGCACGTTCGACTTTGCAAGTGGAATTGCGCCATTGGCGCGCAGTGTTGCCACAGTGCGGTCATCCGCCGGCGCGCGGTACTCGGCAAAGATCGGCGAGCCGTTGGTAGTCAACTGCCCGGCGACATCGTTGTAGTCCTTGACGGCTATAGGCAGGCCAGCCAGCCAGCCAGGCTTGCCACAATTATCGCTCCCAAAGCGCTTTGCGTGGTCACGTGCCTCGTCAAGGAAGCGGATCGGCAGGGCGTTGATCTTAGGCTCTACGGCCTCGATGCGCGATGCCGCTGCCTCCACCAGCTCCAGCGGAGAAAAGTCTCGATCCCGCAGCTTCGCTACAGCCTCGGTTGCAGTCAGGCGCCAGAAATCCGTCATCACAGCTGCTCCCAAGGAGGAGATGCGCATAAATAGCGGGCCGCGCTCACGCGGGCACCCGCTTCTCTCCCACTGTCCTGGTTGCGGCAGCTGTTGACAATGAAATAAGCACGGACGTGACCGGGCGGCTGGCGCAAAAGCTATGCAATGGAGAGTGACTTGTCCGCATCCATCGAAATTGCAAAGCACACCTTGCTTTCCGGCGGGCTCATTCTGGCCATCGGAACGATCGCCGGCCTATTGGCACAAAGGATGGAAATTCCTGATGTGGCTGTCTTTCCAATTGTCGGGATGGTGATCGGCCCGGCAGCCTTGGGATTGATAAACATCAAGGCAGATTCGGCGCTCAACCAGATCATCCTGCTCTTCGGGGCCAGCTACATTCTCTTCGATGGCGGCGCTTCGTTGCGTTTCAAAGTCCTGCACCAGGTTTGGATCACGATCGTAGTGCTTGCCACCGCGGGTGTCGTGATCACCGCTGCTCTCACCTGCATTGCCGTTTATTATGTTCTCGGCGTTCCACTAGCGGTCGCTCTGCTGGCCGGCGCGACGCTGGCCTCGACCGATCCGGCCACGCTGGTCCCCATTTTCAAGCAGGTCCGAATTCGCGACCGTGTGGCGCAAACCGTGGTGAGCGAGTCGGCGCTCAATGACGCTACCGGAGCAATCGCCACCTTCGGTGTGCTCGCAGTTGCCATGGGCACCGGCGAATTCTCGCTGGCCTCGTCCCTGCTCGATCTGCTGAAGCAATTGGTGGGTGGGGTGATTGCCGGTATCGCTCTGGGTTATCTGGCCGCATTGCTCATAGCGCATGAACGCTGGGCTTTCCTCGCGGAATATGCGCCGGTGGTGACGGTGGCCGCGGTCATAGGGGCCTATTTCGCAGCCGACGGGCTGCAGGCGAGCGGGTTCACGGCGGTTTTTGTCTTCGGCATCATGCTTGGTAACCAGAACGCTTTCGGATTCAAAATGAGAGCAGGCGAGGCACGCAAGCTCGAAGAATTCACAACCACGACCGCATTCATCATGCGGCTGTTCATTTTTATTCTGCTTGGCGCCCAGATCGATTTCGCTATCATGGGACGATACCTGATGGGCGGCGTCGTTGTAGTGGCAATCTTCATGCTGGTCGCGCGGCCAGTGACGGTTTTCCTTTGCGCGCTGCCTGACCGGCGCGCGCAATGGAGTTTCAACGAGATGCTGCTCATGTGCTGGACTCGCGAGACCGGGGTCATTCCGGCCGCATTGGCCGGTCTGCTGGTTGGAATGAAGGTACCCGGGGCTCAAATGATCGCATCGATTACGCTTATTGCCGTCCTCATGACCATTCTGATCCAGGCGCCGACGACAAAATGGCTGGCGCGCAGGCTGGAGCTTTTGGAGGACAGCAAACGGCCAGGATCGCATTGAGTTTCTCGCCCCATGAGAGCAGGAGCGCCGCATGAGCAAGACGCGTTTCATCAATCCGGAAACCCTCAGCAAGCCCCCCGGCTACTCCCAAGTCGTGGAGGCCACCGGCCCGGCCCGGCTGGTCTACATCGCCGGCCAGCTTGGGATGGATCGAGGGGGGAAATTCAGCAGCGATTTTCGCTTGCAGGCCATACAGACGTTCGAGAACCTCAAGGCTGCTCTGGCCGCGGTCGGCGGCCAATTCCAGCATGTGCTGAAGATGAACAATTATCTGATCGACATGAAATACCTGCCGATCTTTCGTCAGGTGCGGGACAGCTATCTCGCCGACGAAAACCGGCCGGCCAGCACCACCATTGCCATTTCGGGCTTAGCGCGCGAGGGCGCGTTGCTGGAGGTCGAGGCGGTCGCCGTGCTGCCGAAGTCCACGGGAAAGAGCGCGGCAGGGGCCGTGCACAAGCCTCGTTCGGCTACCAAAGTCGCGCGACGGAAAGGTAGGTGAGCAGCGCCAGGATCGGCAGCATGATGGCGCCTGCCCATCCCATATAGCCGAAGAAGCTGGGCATCTTCACCCCGCGCTCGGTGGCGATGGCATAGATCATGAGGTTGGGCGCGTTTCCCAGATAGGTCAGGGCGCCCATATAGACGGCGCCCATGGAAATCGCCGCAAGGGTCGCGGCGAGCGGCCCCATCAGCTCACGCGCGTTGCCGCCGGCAAGCTCGAAGAAAACCAGATACGTCGGTGCATTGTCGAGAACGGCGGATAGGATTCCCGTCAGCCAGAAATACGCGATCGGCCGGGGGCTTCCATCCGGCGCGGTGACCGTGGCCAACAACCACGCGAACTCTCCTTCTTTCCCTGCCTGCAGCATCGCGATGACTGGGATGACGCAGGTGAATATCCCGGCAAACAGGATCGCGACTTCCACAATCGGCTCCCAAGTGAAATCGTTGGCCTCCCGGTGCTCGTTCGGGGTCAGCACGAGCGAGAGCACGGCGATCAGCGCCAATGCGCCGTCACGCACGATGTTCTCCAGGCCCACCTCCGTGCCGTATACGTGGAAGCTGATGCCGGGTTTCCATGTTCCCGAGACGAGGATCGCGCCGATCACCCCGGCGACCAGCAGGAGATTGATGCCGCCGCTGATTCTGAGATCGATTCTCGAGACGCTCTCGCCCACCGTCGTAATCCGGCGATCCGTGCGGTAATGCCAGAGATCGAGGACTACGAAGGCTGCGAGCACCAGACCGGCAACGAGCGCGGTTTCGCGCCACAAGTTCTGTGTTGTCCAGAAAAAATCGACGCCGTGCAGAAAGCCGACAAAAAGCGGCGGATCCCCGAGCGGAGACAGTGCTCCGCCGATGTTGCCCACGAGGAGAATGAAGAACACGACCACGTGCGCGTTGCGGAGGCGCGCGGCATTGGCGCGGATGAGCGGGCGAATGAGGATCATGGCGGCACCGGTCGTGCCGACCAGGCTGGCAATGATGGTTCCCAGCGCAAGCATTGCTGTGTTCAAGAGGGGAGTGCCACGCAGATTGCCAGTCACCAGAATCCCGCCGGCAACCACATAGAGCGTGAACAGCAGCATGATGAAGCTCAAGAACTCCGCGAGCATTGTGTGCACGAATGCCTCAATGGCAGCCGGCGTGCCGTAGATGGCCGCAAGCGGCGCCACGGTGAGCGTGCTCCAGATGAAAGCCAGCTTGCCGTAGTGCTTGTGCCATATCGTGGGGAACAAGAGCGGCCCGCTCGCTATCGTGAGCAGGATGCCCACGAAGGGTATAGCCCAGGGCCAGCGCAAGCCCGCACCGTCGAGGGAGGTGGATGCCCAGGCGGCGTCAGGGGCCAGCAGGGCCGCAACAGCAATTGCGGCAAGCGCTGCCGACCGCGACACCGGCTATTCCGCCGCTACCTTGACCGGCGGACCCGCAGGAGGTCCGACCAGCGCGGTGAGCTCCTTTTCGTCGAGTGTTTCCTTTTCGAGCAGCCGGCGCGCACAACGCTCGAGCACATCGCGTCGCTCACGCAGAATATCCAACGCCCGCTCCATTGCTGCCTGCACGATAGCCCGCACCTCCTTGTCGATGACGGCAGCAGTTTCCTCCGCGTAATCCTGTTGGCGCGCAGGAGATGGCAGATCCGGACCGGTCAGAAAACTGCGTGGATCGCGATCATAGGCGACGCTGCCCAATCGTTCAGACATGCCGTAGCGTGTCACCATGGAGCGTGCGATATCGGTGACCCTTCTGAGGTCATCCGCTGCCCCGGTCGAAAGATGCCCGAAAACGGCAAGCTCGGCGGCGCGCCCGCCGAGCAGAACGGACATCTTGTTATCCAGCTCCTCGCGGGTCATCAGGAAGCGGTCTTCCGTTGGGCGCTGAATGGTGTAGCCGAGTGCGCCGACGCCCCGCGGAATGATCGAGACCTTATGAACGGGATCGGTTCCGGGCAGCGTAAGCGCGACCAGCGCATGCCCCATTTCATGATAGGCCACGATCTCGCGCTCCTTTGGATTGAGCAGCCGATTGCGCTTCTCGAGGCCCGCGACCATGCGCTCGATGGCATTGGTGAAATCCAGCATGCTCACCTCACTGGCGCCGCGACGTGTCGCCAGCAGCGCCGCTTCGTTCACCAGGTTGGCGAGATCCGCGCCGGTAAAGCCAGGCGTGAGCGCCGCGACTTTTTCCGCATCCACATCTGCGGACAACTTTGTCTTTTTGAGATGGACGCGCAGAATATCCACACGACCCTTCTTGTCGGGCCGGTCAACCAGGACCTGTCGGTCGAACCGACCGGCGCGCAACAGCGCCGGGTCGAGAATTTCGGGCCTGTTGGTGGCGGCCAGAATTACCAGTCCGCTCTTTGAATCGAAGCCATCCATCTCGGCCAGAAGCTGATTGAGCGTCTGCTCCTTCTCGTCGTGGCCGCCGGCGTAAGGGCCAATGCCGCGGGCGCGGCCCAGCGCGTCCAGCTCGTCGATGAAGATGATCGCGGGCGCCTTGCTTCTCGCCTGCTCGAACAGGTCACGCACGCGCGCGGCCCCGACGCCAACGAACATCTCAACGAATTCGGAACCCGAGATGGAAAAGAACGGGACTTTCGCCTCACCCGCGACCGCCTTGGAGAGCAGCGTCTTGCCGGTGCCGGGAGGTCCCACCAGCAGAACTCCTTTCGGCATGCGCCCGCCCAGCCGGCTGTATTGTTCGGGGTTCTTCAGGAAATCGACGATTTCCTGCAGCTCCTCCTTGGCCTCGTCCACGCCTGCGACATCATCAAAACGCACGCCGGTGTCGGATTCGACGTAAATCTTGGCCTTGCTTTTGCCGATCGACATCAGCCCGCCGCCCAGTCCGCGCATGCGCCGCGCGATAAACGTCCACAATCCGAAGAACAGGACGACCGGAACGATCCAGGAGAGGAGATCCTGAACCAGCGTGCTTTCGACTTCGCCGCGGTATTTGACGCCGTATTTCTGGAGCTCGTCGGCGAATTGCGGATCGAC
>DASXIG010000685.1:0-20489 GCA_036498105.1 Xanthobacteraceae bacterium
GCCGAAACCGGCGTGACGCAGGAGCGCACGGGCTGGCCGTCGATATGGACAGTGCAGGCGCCGCATTGCGCAAGCCCGCAACCGAAATGCGGATTGTTGAGCCCGATGTCGTTGCGCAATGCGTACAGCAACGGCATGTCGGGATCGGCATCGATCGCATGCGTCTTGCCGTTCACGTCGAGAGTTATTTGCGTCATGGCCGGTTTCTCTCCGTCAGGATGCATGTAGCGCCGCCGATCGCGGCCTTGCCGATGTTCTCGGCGGCAACTTGCGAATTATGCTGAAAGCGGGGCGAGAGTAGTCCAACCGCACCGGCTTGGGAAGGGCGGCTCAGTGCAGGGGGCGGATTTCAAGCCCGCCGTAGCCGGGTGGTGTTTGCGCTGAGTGACAGTCTGTCAGCGTCCCGAGTACGGCTTACACACGCCATCCTGAATCGTGTAAGTCGGCGGGCAGTTGTTCCAGGTCCGGAAGCCCGGATTGGGTGGGTAGTACTGCGGCTCCTCGCGCGGGCCGAACTCGAGCCGAAATTGCGGCCCGGCGACGGGCGGCTCGTAGTACCGCGGCGGCGGCTGGTAGTCCGGCGGCGGCTCCTCATATTCCTCCCGCGGCGGGCCGTAGTATTCCCGCGCCCGCCCATAGTCACGCCGCCCGTAATAACGCGGCCCGACTCCCTCCTGCGGTACGCAGCGCTCCCCATTGTAGAACCAGCCCCGTCCGCAGCCGTCCGCCGCTTCGGCAACCGTTGAGACAACGGTTGAGACAACCGCCCACGCGGCAGTTCCGAGAAGAAGACCAGTGATTCGCCCCATGCCTATTTCCTCCCGGCGCCATTATGAAGCTTGTATTGGCCGACATTGCGGCGGCGCATGCGCCCCGGCGGCACTCAACGAGGAATCGCACCGACAACAGAATTGATTCTGAAGAGATAGGCCCTGACCGGGTACGCTGAGAGATACCAGCCTCATCCCGACCAGGGCCGCCACCGCCCTGCTTGCGCGAGGTCGGTGCGGTGGCGGTCAGGAGTTAGGAACCTCCTGCGCAGCGGTCGCTGAGGCAATTTGTCCGGTGATTTGTCACAGTGGACAACGGCCTGTAACAAGAGGTCAGCCGGCAAGTGGGCTGGTGCCGGCCGACTTGCTCGGCGTACCCACCGACACGCATCTGAGACGAGACGACCGAGTTAGACAGGAGGCAAGCCGATGCTGCGAACCGGCTCGGATTATCTGGAAGCTCTGCGCGACGGACGCCGCGTCTATATCGGGAGCGAGCTCGTGCGCGACGTGACGAGCCATTCCGCCTTCCGCAATACCGCCGGCTCCTTCGGCGCGGTCTATGACCGCAAGCGCTCGCCCGAGCATGTCGACGCGATGAGCTACGAGGAGAACGGCGAGCGCTGCTCCTCGTGGTTTCTCAAGCCCCGGAGCCGGGACGACCTGCGCAAGCGCACCGAAACCCATCGACGCCTCGCGGAGTGGACCTACGGCTTGCTCGGCCGCTCGCCCGATCACGTCGCAAGCTTCGTCGTCGGGCTGACGTTCAAGCCCGAGCTGTTCGAGGCCAACCGCAAGGGCTTCGGCGCGCACCTGGAGGGCTATTACGATGAGCTGCGCCGGCGCGATCTGTTCGCCTGCTATGTGGTGGCAGCTCCCCAGACGTCGCGCAACCCGGAGCTCTACAGCCGGCCGGGCATGCGGGCGCCGAGCCTGCAGGTCACCGGCACCTCGGATAGAGGCGTCATACTGAACGGCGCCAAGATGCTCGGGACCGCAGCGGTGTTCTCGGACGAGATCTGGGTGGGCAACCTGCTGCCGCTTGCTCCGGATCAGAAGGAGCAGGCGGTCACCTGCGCCGTGCCGACCGGCAGCAAGGGCGTCTCGATCTGGGTACGCAAGCCGTTCGAGCAATATGCCGTCAGCGAGATCGACAGCCCGTTCACGTCGCGTCTGGACGAAAGCGACGCCATGATCGTCTTCCAGGACGTCGAGGTGCCCTGGGAGCGCGTATTTCTGCTCGACGACGTGGTGGTATCGCGCGAGATGTATTTCCGCACGCCATCGCACATCATGGGCAATCACCAGTCCGTGGTGCGGTTCCACGAGAAGCTCAAGCTCATCCTTGGGATTGCTTACAAGGCAGCGGAGATCAATGCCGTTCTGCAGGTGCCTGCGGTCCGCGAGACGCTGGCGAAACTTGCGGCGTCGGAGGCGGGCCTGCGCGGCATGATCGCGGGACAGATCGAGGATGCCGAGACGCTGGACAACGGCTTCGTGCACGTGAACCGGCGGGAGCTGTACGCAGCGCTGCACTGGTGCACGAACAATTATCATCAGGTTGCGGAAACGGTTCGCGAGCTGCTGGGGGCCGGCCCCTTCCAGATGCCGGCGGACGTATCCTTCCTGTCCGACCAGAAGCTGCGCGGGACCTTCGAGCACCACTGGACAGCCGCTGGGGCTACCGCGATCGACCGGCTGAAATTCATGAAGCTCGCATGGGACTACCTCGGCTCCGAGCTCGCCCTTCGTCACTGCCAATACGAAAAATTCTATGCCGGTCCCCAGTTCGTCCACACCTTCTACAATTTCAACAATTGCCCATGGGAGGACCGCAAGCGACCCATCGATGAGATCATGACGGCGATGCAACTGCCGCAGCCGCTCGACAGCAAGGCGGCCGAATAGCCGTGCCGCAGCGCGTCTTCGCGGTTTCAAAGTCCGGGCAGCGTCAGCAGCGTGTCGTACGCGCGACCGCGAATGTCGTAGACCCGGGCATAAGTGACGCCGTCGCGCACCACCTCGGCCAGGAGCGGAGCGTCGAATTTTCGGCAGTAGAATTCGCCCAGCGTCAGCGCGAAGTCTGCGCCTCTCGGGTCCCACGTGGTCTCAAAATCCTCGCCGAGCTCCACCTGCGGTGAGCGGTGGGGACCACATACGGCGAGCTTCCAGCGCCGGCCCGGCGGCTTACTCTCGCCGTTCTCGGCGAGCTTTGCCGACAGTGCTTGCGACGCCTGCTTCAGAGAGAGCCCCCAATAGTCGAGCATGTAGCTCTCGCGCGCGTGGCGCACGCCGCCGAAAAGCGAATTGAAATAGGTGTATTCATAGGGGTGCAGCCGCGCCATCTCGACGATGGGAAACGCCAGCCCGAGCACGAATGCGGCCGCAGCGGCGATCTGCAGGACGCGAATGTCGCGTATCGCGCCGAGGAGCCACACGGCGGCAAGGCCCCCCAGGATTGCGAGCGGCGGCAGCACGAAAACGAAATGCCTGATGCCGTTGTACATCGCGGGCTTCAGCGCAACCGTGACGGCAGGCGGGAGCAGCGCGGCGAGCGCCACCAGCAGGAATACAGCTCGGCGCTGCAGGGGAAGGTCGCGGCGGCACATCAGGACTGGAACGGCGAGAGCGCCGACGAGCGCGAGCGCGGAAAAAATCTCCGGCAGCTTGAGCGCAAGCAGCGTCGGGACATAGCTGCGCGGCATCTCGGTGACCCGGATCTCGCTGCCGCCGAAGAGTTCCGACCACGGCTTCTCGAAGAAGCGCGAAAAATATTCGAGCGCGCGGAAGGGATTGAGCGGATCGATCACAGACCATGGCCAGACCAGCGCCATGACCAGATAGGCGGGCAACACGGCCGGAAGGAGCGCGAGACAGAACCGCAGCAGCCGCGAGGCTGCTCCCGCGATGCTTTCCGCGCGCGCTTGCGCCGCGAAAATGAACGCCAGCGTGACGAGGAATTCCAAGGCGCCGAAGGCTCCCATGATGCGAGAGCCGAAGGCTAACCCGAAGCTTCCACCGACAAGCATTGCGGCAGGAAACGAGATCCGCGGGTATTCCTCCAGCGAGCGCACCAGCGCGAGCAGCAGAATGACCATGGCAACCGCGAAGGGAGAATCCTTCGGGTTCATGAACATATGACCCCAGTAGAGCGGGCAGGCGGCAAGGAGCGCAAGCGCAACGAATCCGGCGAGCGGACCGGCAATGCGGCGGCCGGCGTGCCAGGTGACAAAGAGGCCGGTCAGGCCGACGGCGGCACCCATGAGCCGGCGCGTCTCGAAGAGTGAGAGCGGCAGGACCTTGGCGGCCGCTGCGGCAAGGAGATCGAAGCCGCCTCCGTAATAATACAGGTTGACCCAGGAGAGCGCTTGCCGGTCGCGCAGCCCCGATGTGTAGAAGCGCAGCAATAGATCGCCGTACTGAGAGTGGGTGTAGTCGTCCCAGCTCAGTCCGTAATCCCTGAAGGTGAGCAGCGCGACCGCGCCGGCAAGCACCAGCAGCGCGACCGCAAGCGCATCCCAGAATCGCGTGTCAGCGGGTGGACGGGCAGGGTGGGCAAAATCGCTTGCCCGGTGAGACCGCATACGCTCAATCTTCGTGCGACTTTGCCCACGCGTCCGTAGCGGCAGAGGCGTCTGCGTGGGCATTGAGCGGCAGATCAGCGCAACGGGCAATCACGGAGCAGGCGCAACGCCCACCCTACAAACAAATCGTTTAGGCAACGGCCCCCATCACTTCATGGCGGCGTCGTACATCTTGGCCACGTATTCCCAATTGACGAGATGATCCACGAAGGCCTTGAGATAGTCCGGCCGCCGGTTGCGGTAATCGATGTAATAGGAGTGCTCCCACACATCGCAGCCCAGGATCGGCCTGCCGCCATGCACAAGCGGATTTTCGCCGTTGAGTGTCTTGGTCACCGTGATCTTGCCGTCCTTGACCGCAAGCCAGCACCAGCCCGAGCCGAACTGTGTCACCCCGGCCTGAATGAATTCTTCCTTCATCTTGGCGATGGAGCCGAGATCGGAGGTGATCTTCTTTTCAAGATTGCCGGGGATCTTGTCGCCGCCCCCATTGGGCTTCATCCATTGCCAAAAATGAGTATGATTGTAGTGCTGACCGGCGTTGTTGAAGAGGCCCGGGTTCTTGCCGAAGGTTCCCTTCACCACCTCCTCCACCGATTTCCCCTCCCACTCCGTGCCTTTCATGAGATTGTTCGCGTTATTGACGTAGGCCAGGTGGTGCTTGTCGTGATGATACTCGAGCGTCTCACGCGACATGTACGGCGCAAGCGCGTCGTGGGCATAAGGAAGGTCGGGTAACGTAAAAGACATCGGGGTACTCCTCCAGGCTCGGGGGCTTCTGCTTGAGCATGCCTACCTCAATTAGGCAGGACAGGCGACCGGGGCAATGCAGAGCGTGCCATTTTGGGTCAGCCGCCAGGGAAATAACTCGCGTTGGTTGTCAGGCTCGCTCCAGCTGGCCGTTAAGCAAATTCCAAGTTGTCGGGCGGATTGTGACAATAGTTATTGCAGATGCCGCCGAATGGGGTCAAAAGTATTTGGTAACCATATCGGCCGCCTTGTGGAGGTGGGACCTGCCCCTTGCAGGGAACGGGCAGTGGGGCTGTTCCTCCGCGCGGCGTGTCGGGCGGGGCGTAGGCGTATGGCTGTATTATTGTTGATTTTGGGTATCGTGGTCGCTGCGTCGGGCGTGGCCGCGATTGGATTCGGCATTCCCCTCGTTGAGTTCAGCGTGGGTGCTGCGCTGCTGTCCGGCGGCGCGACGGCCCTCACGGGCGGCCTCATTCTGATCGGCCTGTCGGCGGTCGTGACCGAGCTCTCCCGTCTTGCGGGCGGAATGACGCACGGTACCTTCGCTCCGCGCGGAGACCAGGCGTTCGAGCCCACGGCTCCGAGCTTTCCAGCGACCCCGCTTCCGCCACCGGTTTCGGTTTCCAGTCCGCGTGCCCCCGTACCGGGCAGTCCCTCACCGCCACGTGCCCGACCTGAAGCCGGCGCGCGCGAGGCGCGTCCGCCGCTCATGCAGCCCTCGCCTTCCTCGGTCGATGTATCGGCTGCGGCCATCGAGCGGCTGCGATCCACAATTCCGCGGGCCGAGGGGCCGCGCGCGGAGCCGGTCGCGCCGGGGCCCGCAGAGGAGACGCCGCTTTCGCCCAACGGACCGGCGCAATATGCGCCTGCCGCTCGGAGCAGGCCGGAAGCGCCGCCGCCGGAGCCAGACGTATCGGCCGAAGACCGGTCCGGGGCCGCCGTCGAGACGCTTAAAACCTCGCGGCTGGACTTTCTGTTCCGCTCCAAGTCCGCGCGTTCCGACCCCGCGATCCAGAATTTCGAGACGATGTGGCCCGCCGATGCGCGCAGCGCCAAATCCACCCCGCCGCAACCGCAAGTGGTGCAACCTCCTCCTCAGCCAGCGGAATCACAGCCAAGCCCCGCCTCTCCGCCTGCGCCCGAGCCCGCTGGGGCGCAAGCGCCGCCTGGCGCGTCCGTCCTGAAATCCGGCGTGGTCGACGGCATGGCCTATACGCTCTACAGCGACGGATCGATTGAGGCCAAGCTTCCGGAGGGAACAGTGCGATTCGGCTCGGTTGCCGAGCTTCGCGCGCACATCGAGAGCGGCGCATAAGCCTCACTGCTGTGGCGCCAATGCCTCGGCGGCGAAGAGGGCGGCGCGCGCGTCGGAGCGGATCCGTTCGACCATGGAGCGGAACCCGTTCGAGCGCTGCGGGGTGAGGTGCTCTCGCAGGCCTAGCCGCTCGAACGTGCCAATTGCATCAGTCGCCAGGATCTCACGCGCATGCCGTTCCGAGAACAAGGCGAGCAGAACGGCAATAAGCCCGCGGACGATATGAGCGTCGCTGTCCCCAACGAAGCTCAGGACCGGTCCCCCGGCGCCGTTCGGGCGCACCCTAGTAGCGAGCCAGACCTGGCTCGCGCAGCCCTGGACCTTGTTGGCGTTCGCGCGATCACGCTCGGACAGCGGCGTGAGAGTCTTCCCGAGCTCAATGAGATAGCGATAGCGGTCATCCCACTCATCGAGCAGCGCAAAATTCTCTATTATCTCGTCGATCAGCATGGCCAAGGGGATCAAGTTCCCTGAACGGAACCCATTGTGCAGCCGTCCGGCTCCGTCCAGACACATATAGGTCGAAACGCCGCTGGACGAAAGAAAGCATCCTTCCCGGTCGAGTGCAGTGGGAGCGTTCAGCCCGAACGAAACGAGCGCCGGGAGCCCGGCGTGACCGGATTCGCTGGTCAGGGACACGTGATCAGGAACGCGGCCCGCGCCAGGCCGGCACAAGGTCCGTCGCGACCAGGGTATCGCGGGCGGCGCGACCCGCCGTATGCGGCGAGGCCCTGGGGGCGGCCGGATTTGGCGTGGCAACGCGCTCGCTCTCGCCGAAATGCTCGGTGAGATAATCGTACAGCATCCTGGCACCGGCCTGGGCACGATGCCCAAGGGCGGTAGCGGCCTGCGATCCGATGACGCAAGCTTCGGGCTGCCGCTCGCAGAAGGATCGCAAGTCGGTGACCGTTGCCTTGGCGGCGGATACCGCATCGCCCGCGCTCACGAGACCGTTCGAGCTCGTCTGCGATCCAACGCTGGGAAGCAGCACCAGAACAACAGTCAGCCAGAAGATCATCCGGAACAGAAAGCGCATCAGCGTGCTCGGGTCTGACGGTATCACCACCTGGATCGGGAGCGTAGCAGCGACGGTTGAAACCTGGGTTCGAAGCGATCGCTGCTTTTTAAGCAGATTGGATGTGAATGCGCGTCGATTTTTCAGAAAATTGTACGGTTCGGAATTGCTAATCAAGCAACACGCGGCAACGAAACGTTCACCATGCGCGCATCGCAGGGACCATTTCCGCGGCAATGAATTGTAAACAGTGCCTGCGGGTGGGACTCCGCGCTTAGCGTTCGCTTAAGTGGCCTCTGACACGCTCCGTTCAAATTGAAGGGGGGCGCGCTCCAAAAATCTCGGGCGTGCAAGTATCGGTGGGTCTGCTGGGTCGAGCTCGAGATCGCGACAGCGTGCGAGGGGAACGAGGTCCTAGCGGCCGCGCCAGGACAGGCGCGAGCGCAGAAGGAAAGTCGATACTCCCGTTCGTGCTCAGCTTCCTCGGATGGGGCCCCCGAGACGCGGTTGCATTTGCGGTCGGGGCGGTCGCCATCACGTCGATCCTCGTCAATGTCCTTTTCATGCAATCGGGCGTGCACCCCGCGCCCATGTTCAAACCGGCGGAATTCGGACCCAAGGTGCCGCTCCCGAAGCCCATGCCAGCGCCCGTGCAACGGATCGACGCGGTATCGGCGCCATCGGTGCCCAAAGCCGTGGCACCTCATGCCCCACGCACCCCCGGCGAGATCATAACGGAGATTCAACGGGAACTCTTGCGCCGCGGTTACTACGATGGTCCGTTGGATGGTCTCTACGGACCGCGCACCGACGCCGCGATACGGGATTTCGAGCGCGCCGCGGGCCTCAAGCCGAGCCCGCAGCCGAATGAGGCGCTGCTGCAAGCCATCATGCGTTCGACGCTCAAACCGGGAAAAGGCATTACCGGCGGCACCTCCGTGGCGGGCGCAAGCACGGTGCGCACCGCGATACCGCCGCAGCCCGCACCCGCTCCGGCCCGAGTGCTCGCAGTGCAGCGCGCACTCACCGAATTCGGCTACGGTCAGCTCAGGCCGACCGGGACGCTCGATCCCGACACACGGCATGCGATTGAAAGCTTCGAGCGCCAACGCAAGCTGCCGATAACCGGGCAGCTCTCGGACCAGCTCGTTCGCGAGCTCGGCGCAGCAACGGGCCGCACGCTGGAGTGACGCGCGCTCGAAAAAGCGCCGTAGGTCGGTTGGGTGTACTCCGTCACAAATTACGCGCCGCTGTCATTAACCCCAGTCGATGGTTGGGTTCGAGTCCCCTAGTACCTTTGCACAGTGGTTACCCGTTTATGTCCGGTCTGTCCCACTCGCCACGTTATGCTGCGATGCGGCGCAAAGACGTGATGTGCCCATGTGGGGCCCCGATTCCGCACCGCCCCCGAAAGCTATTGTAAATTCAGGCTGTCAAACAATCCGCGCGCGCTATTTATCAATCTGTCAAGCACGTAACCGGGATACGATCTTGCGTAACCGGGATACGAGTGCTATCTATGGGGAAGGAGCCGGGATATGAAGGCAGCACGTCAGAGAGTTAAGAGGTACCGCTCGGAAGGCGGCGGGGCTGATCTTGCGCGCGTGGAGATACTTGTCCCGCCATCGGCTCGCAAAGAAATCCTTGAGGTTGCCTCCCGCCTGCGCGCAGAGCATCGGGATAACAAGGAGCTCAGGGCGCTCTACGATAAGGCGCTGACATCGTACCGTGTGCGAATTCTTGACAATGTCGATCTCGACCGGCTTCCGGATTTTCGCTCGCGTGCGGCCGTGGTCGCTCGCGCCATGATTGATCGGGGTGATGCGCGTGCATTTGTCATGGGACGGAAGATGCTTGAGCTGGTTGGGGTAAGCTGACATGGCATTGATGAAATGGCGTTGACTCAGCTCCAAAGCGACATTCTCCGCCACCTTGCCAAGAACCGCTCAGACACGAGTTACTTGGCAGGTGGCCTGATACTCAACAAAAACTGGCAACGGCGCTCCGACGACATCGACATATTTCATGACACCGATGAAGAAGTGACAGGGGCTGCCATTGCGGACCTCGCCATCCTTGATGCCGCAGGATACAAGACGCACACGGACTTCATTATTTACGGATGCGTAGACGCAACGATCTCCGACAAGAGATCTGAGACAATTATACAGTGGTTCGCCGAGACAAAGCGGCGTTTCTTTCCGTTGGTGAAGGACGAGGAATGGGGTGCCCGGCTTCACCAGGCCGACCTCGCCGTGAATAAGGTCCTCGCCGCAGCGGGACGCTCAAAAGCTCGTGACATCGCGGACATTGTCGCCATCGTCCGCAATTATTGTCCGCTCGGTCCTTTGGTGCTTGCTGCTGCGGGTAAGCCTCCAAACTTTTCTCCACGACGGACGATAGACGAGATACGCCGACACGCGCTCTCCATTCCAGCCGAGGAATTTCTTGCGGTGAAGGGGTTGCCGCTTGATTGGACGCCCGAGCTTATCCGAGACGAGACTGCGCGCTATCTCGATGCTGCTGATAAATACGTAATGGCTGCTCCTGCCGACCTGGTCGGCATCCTTGCGGTAAACAAGGAAAGCGTCCCGATCGAAGTGGCCAGCGGAAATCGCGACAGCGTAATCCTTAGAAAGGCGACAGAGGAGCCGGAAGTAATGCCGTCACCTGCCGAATTTGATGCGGTTGGCTGGAATTCCAAGCACACGTGACATGATTAGCCGGTTTTACCGCACCGGGATTTGCCATTAACTCTGGTCAAATCCTCTGCCAACGCAGTCAAGCTCGCGCAGACTGCGTAAACTTGTCTGCGCTGCCCACGTGCGACGCCTGAGAAAGGCGAACGATGCGGCTGAAGTCTGCCATCTGGGTCGCGGCTTATATTCGCCGCTGCAATCTCGAAGGAGCTTCTGCATGCCTGCGGCGGCGCGGCGCGGAGGAAGCCGGCGCGATTTTCGTGAAGATCAATCGACTGGATGGTACGGCCGAACTCTTCGGCCCGGCGCCGCAGAGCGTCTTTGACGCGCCACGCCCGGCGGATCGGCTGTTTACTCCGTGCTTGAGGGAGCAACCAGCTCCGGAGGGCAAGGTCGAAGAGCGCCTAGCACGCGAATTGCGCTTCGATCCGGATGTCTGGATTGTAGAGGTCGAGGATCGCGCCGGCCGTCACTTCCTCGATGACATTATCGCCTGAATTGGCGCAACGGCCGTCGCACCGGTGGCGCCCGCTCAGCGAAGCCCGCGCACGCGCCGCTCCCGCCAATGCGCGGGCCTGCGGGAGAGCTCCGATAACGCCCTGCGCGCGTTTTCCGCTGCCGTGCGCCAGCCGACGGACTGGTGATAGACCCTCGATCCAGCGTCCTTGTCCGCCTCTCGCAGGATCGCGATCAGCCGGCGCGCCGCGGTAACGCTGATGTCGCGGTAGAGGTCTGTCAACTCGTAGACCCGATCGACCGATTGCCCGACACGCGGATTCATGAACAGCAGCATCCGTTGCAGCACGTCGGCCGGCAGGTCCATGGCCTTGGCCGCGGTCACCATTGGCTCGCCGGAGTCATCCAAGAGCACGCGCCGCGCCTGCGTTCGCGATAGATTCAAGATACGTTCAAGCTCGCGCACAACGGCATCCGTGTTGTGCCTTAGCGCTTCGGCTTCCAGCCGCCAGATATCGGATCGCTGCGTGAATGCGGCCGGCGGCAATGGCGGTATTGGTGCGTAGTCGAGGCTGAGAAGGATCCAACGACGTTCTGCAGTGCCGGCAGCGTAGAACAGCTCTGCAAGCTCCGCAGCTTCGGTCGCGACACCGTAGGCAGCCCGGCTCGCCGTCTCCATTGGTGGGGACGCGCCGGAGCGCCGCTCCTGAATGATCTCCGCATGGCGGCCGCCCAGCTCGTCGGCAATCCTTGCGAGATCGCCATCACTCAAGCAAAGCGACTGCCTCAGGATCGGGGTCGCGACTTCGACGGCATCGCGGGCGAGCCGTTCGATCAGCGCACGGGGTGCCGACGGATAGGAGGCAAGCCGCTCGGCCAGTCTCGCCCGGTCAGCAACATCGGCGGCATCGGTGAGTCTGGAGGCAAGCTCGGTGTAATAACGTTCGTCTTCCGGAGTATGCTCGGGCCGTTGCACATAGAGGTCGGTGAGCACGCGCAGCAAGGTGGGGCGCATGTCGATCTCGCTTCCCAGACCGAGATCGACCAGATCCTCCACCCCGGCAAACGCGGACGGCGGCTCCGTCATGTGACTGCGCCTTTGCTGCAACACTTTGAATTTGAAACAACCTACAATCGCGCCGTTAGCGGACCGTTAACCGTGCGCTTCTCAAATTGGACAGGCAGCCGAGTTGCGCCGGGGATTTTACGGGCGGGGGGAAAAGCGAGATGGGCACAGTCATCAGGTTTCGACCAGGCACGCGGAGCGGACGAGGGACGAGGCCATCCGTAACCAGGTTCGAGTCGGCAACGATCATCATCCTTCCGGTGGTCCGGATCGAGCGATACGCAAACGAGCCCGCGAGGGAAGTGGCGCCGGCCACCGGCAACGGCAGGCGCCGGGCACGGCGGCGCCGCGCGAGCAGATCGTAGTTATTGCGGGCGGCAGCGCGCCGCGGCGAGCGCTGCGCGCACAGCCGGAGCCCACCCCAGTTCCGGGGTCAGCGCCCGGATCACGATCAACCCCGTCCTTGTCGGAGAGGTCACGATCAGGCGATCCGCGCGGGTAATTTCCTCGTTCTCGGGGAGATCAGCGCGTTGTGCATTGGTCATCAAATCGAGCTCGATGACGCGCCGCCCGGCAGCGCGGTCATTGAGGGCGTAGTATGGCACGTCGCCGCGCGTATAGAACGATACGGATGTATAAGCAGGGCTGATCGGAACTGAGAACTTCAAAGGTGCGCGGGAGAGATCGTAGCGGCAGACCGAGACCGCGAAAGCAGGATCCATGAATGGCATGACGGCGTTCTCGGGCGCCGGCGGAGGGATCGGAACGACCGCATTCACCGGAGCAATCGCGGACACGCGGGCATAGGCATCCTTTGACGCCAAGCTCGGGAGCAGCAGAACGGTCGTCAAATGCACGATGCCGCCGAGCAGCAGTGCGCCCAACAGCCAAAGGCCCAACCGGATCATTGGCACGCCCGCCTGGTAATCGAGGGCATCGGTGCCTCTGCCCCCGAGCGAGTGGCCATCCCGATCGGAGTATCATAGAGCCGCAGCACCAGCTGATACCTGTCTACGCCGCCCGTGGGGAGCCAGTTGCCTGGGCGCACGCGCGGACCAACAACGATATCGAACGCTCCATCCGCCCTGCGGATGATCTCCTGGCTGGTGAAGCCCTGCCGCCGAATCGCGTTCGCTACCAGCCACCCTTCGGGATCATAGAGCGTGAGCGTCCAAAAGCGCGCTTGCGGAGTGATTCCACTCACAAGCACGTCGCAGCGGCCGTCGAGACTTTCGCCGGCATCGTCCGTCCACGCATAGAAGGCCACACCATCGCCAGAACCGACCGGCAACTCGCCGGTGCGAGAGACCATCGCGCGCGCATAGGGATCGATTCCTGTCGTTCCGTTCTTCGGCCATGCGGTCCAAGCACCGATGGTGACGCCCCCGTAGGCGGTACCACGCGTCAATGCCACCCAGGTCGTGCTCAGCCCAATCGCTGCGGCGACCGCCAGTGCAAGTGTGGCTCCAAACAGCAGACGCACGATGGCTCCGATGAAATGCCGTCTACCCGGTCGTCCTTGAAAAAATCAATTGCCTTGGGTGCCTTCGGCTGGGCCTTGCTCCGGTCCGTTGGCTGAAGCTTCCTGCCGCTGTGTTGCCCCCGCGCCCTGCACCTCCGGCGTCTTGCTCGGCTCGCGGCTGGTGGCGAGCACACGCGCTGCATCGTCCATTAGCTTCTCTATCCGAAGCAAGGCTTCGGTGCCGCGCCTGGTGAGGATCGAAGGTCGCCCTCCGTCAGGAGGAGCACTGCTCTGTTTAACTTCCGCCACGGACGGGCGGCCGCCGCTCGGGGTGGAGACGAGCGGGATGGGCCGCAGTTCCACCCCCTGGTGAGCATAGGCCATGATCTCGTGCCACGTCTGCGCCGGCAGCGATCCGCCGGTCATCTGGTTCATGGTCTTATAATCATCGTTGCCGAACCAAACCCCGCACACGAAGTTGCCAGTGTAACCGACGAACCATGCATCGCGATAGGCGTTGGTCGTGCCGGTCTTGCCCGCGGCCCTGATACCGTCGAGCATGGCACGCCGTGCGGTGCCTTCCTCGACCACCTTGGTCATCATGCCGACCATGTCGGACGCGACCTGCGGCGTGATCACCTGCACCGGCTTTTTGCCGTCGCGATCCCAGCGCCAGATCAACTCGCCTGCTCCGCTGCGCACCTCCAGTACTGCATGCGGCGTGTGCGCTTTGCCCAGATTGGCAAACATGGTGTAGCCGCCAACGTGATCGAGCACGGTCACCTCGTCGGCGCCAATCGGCATCGAAGGCGTGTCGGGCAGAGGCGTGCGCAGACCAGCCTTGTGGGCAAGCTGCCTAATTATCTCGCGCCCGATCTTGGCGTTGCCGTGGCCGAGCGCGATCGAGAGCTTTACCGCGACGATATTGACGGACCGCTTCAGTGCCTCCGCCAATGTCATGGCGCCACCGAACCCTCCGCCATAGTTCTTCGGACACCAGTTACCAATGCATACAGGCGAGTCGACTACAATCGAAGTCGGCTTGAAACCGTTCATCAGCGCTGCGGAGTAGACATAGGGCTTGAATGACGAGCCCGGCTGGCGCAAGGCATCGGTGGCGCGATTGAATTGGCTCTCGCCATAATCCCGCCCGCCCACCATTGCGCGCACCGAGCCGTCCGTATCCATCAGCACCGATGCACCCTGGCGGGCATTGTACTCCCGGCCATATTGGCGAAGCGAATTCTCCAGCGCCTGTTCGGCATGCTTCTGCAAGTCCACGTCGAGAGCCAGCCGCACCACGAAAACCCGTTCGTGCACCGATTTGGGCAGGTTCGCGGCGAGCTTCTTCATCTCGTCGAACGCCCAGTCCAGATAGTAGTTGGGCGACCGTTCATCGCGTCGATCGACGGGCGTGGCGGGGTTGCGGCGGGCGCCGAATACCTGGCCTTCGGTCATGAATCCCGCATCGACCAGATTGTCGAGCACGACGTTAGCGCGTGCCCGCGCGGCGGGCAGATTGACGTGCGGCGCAAAACGGGACGGCGCCTTGAATAGGCCTGCGAGCATCGCGGCCTCTGCCAGGTTCACGTCCCGGGCCGATTTGTTGAAGTAGTACTGCGCGGCTGCGTCGACGCCGAACGTGCCGCCCCCGAGGTAGGCGCGGTCGAGATACAGCTTGAGGATCTCGTTCTTCGGCAGTCGGGCTTCGAGCCAAAGCGCCAGGAAGGCTTCCTTCACCTTGCGCTCGATGGTGCGCTCGTTGGAAAGGAACAGGTTCTTGGCCAATTGCTGCGAAATGGACGAGCCGCCCTGCACCACGCCGCCCGCTCTGGCATTGGCCGTCATCGCGCGGAACAGGCCCGGGATGTCAATGCCGAAATGCTCGTAGAACCGGCGATCCTCGGTGGCCAGCGTGGCCTTGATCAGGTGGTCGGGAAATTCGTCCAGCCGCAACGCGTCATTGTGCTTGATGCCGCGCGACCCGAGGTCGTTGCCGTAGCGATCGAGGAAGGTGACGGCCAGCTCGGATTTCTTGAGCCAGTCATCGTCGGAGGTCTCGCGAAAGGCCGGAATTGCAAGCGCGAGCATGACCATCAAACCGCCGGTGGCAAGCGTCAGGCACTCGGAAAGCGGCTCGACGAAGTACCAGCGCCGCCACCCAGCGACGTGGAATCGGTCCATGAATTCTGAATAACGCTCGAAAAGCTCGCGGCCCCAGGTTCTGGCCTGATACAGTCCGAAGTCGATGCGCGAATCGAGATCGAGGAAGAATCGGCGCAGCCACGCCTTCCAGGTGCCGTGGTTCTCGTCGTCTGGGAAGAGGTTGCGCATCTATCCTCACGCCCAAAAGCAAGCATTCGGCGGGACGGGACCATCCAGCCGTTGACGCTGTTCTAGCTGAAATGATGGTCCTAAACTATGACCGTGACGACACAAGGTGAACGGAAAGCACGCTCGGCAGAACTCGGGGAGAGGCCGCAATGGACGCTGATGAAGTTCCCTTTTGGCGCCGCAAGTCGTTGCAGGAGATGACAAATTCCGAGTGGGAGAGCCTCTGCGACGGGTGCGGCCGGTGCTGCCTCGTCAAGCTGGAGGATGCCGACGATTCCTCGCGGACCTATTTCACCGATGTCGGCTGCCGGCTGCTCGATGGCGACACCTGCCGCTGCCGCGACTATTCCCACCGCGCCGCGAGGGTCAAGGACTGTGTTCGGCTCACGCCTCGGAACGTGAAACGCATCGTCTGGCTGCCGCCGACCTGCGCCTACCGGCGTCTGGCAGAGGGACACGATCTTTACTGGTGGCATCCGCTGGTCTCCGGCGATTCGGAGACCGTGCATGAGGCGGGGATCTCGGTGCGTGGACGCGTGGGGGCAAGCGAGGACGAGGTCCAGGAGGATGAGCTCGAAGACCGCATTGTCGCTTGGCCCGCCCGCATCCCGCGGCCGGCGCGGCGGAAACCGCGCTGATCCGCCCTGCCAATCTTATTCGGCCAGCGCCGCCAGGATGCGTGCCCAGCTGCGCATGCCCTTATGAAATGACTTCAGATCGTATTTTTCGTTGGGGGAATGTACGCGATCATCGTCAAGCGCAAAGCCGACGAGAATTGTGTCCATCCCCAGGATTCGCTTGAAGTCGCCGACGATGGGGATCGAGCCGCCCTCGCCTACGGTCACGGCCTTCTTGCCCCACTCCGCGGCGAGCGCCGCGCGGGTCTTGGCGAGCGCGGGATTATCGAATGTAATCTCGGTCGCCGGCGCGCCCGCAAAGCTCTTGAACTCGGCCTTGGCGTCGGGGGGGAGCCGGTCGCGCACGAACGCATGAAACGCGGCTCGCACCTTCTGCGGGTCCTGACTGCCCACCAGGCGGAATGAGACTTTGGCTTTGGCCTGGCCGGGAATGACGGTTTTTGCGCCCTCGCCCACATAGCCTCCGATCATTCCATTGATCTCGGCCGTCGGGCGCGTGGCGATCTGCTCGATCAGCGTGCGGTCCTTCTCTCCGGCGGGGACCTTGAGCCCGACCGGGCTCAGGAATTCCTCGGCCGTAAGGTGAAGTTCGGCAAGATCCCGTTTGATCTCAGGCGGCAGGTCATGAACACCGTCATAGAAGCCAGGAATGGTAATTCGTCCATTCTCGTCGTGCATTGTGCCCAGGATGCCGGCGAGAACCCGCAGCGGATTTTGCGCCGCGCCACCGAATATGCCGGAATGCAGATCGCGGTCGGCACAAGTGATACTCACCTCCTCGTAAACGAGGCCGCGCAACGAGGTCGTAACCACGGGGGTGCTAGCATCCCACATGCTGGTGTCGCACACGAGGGCAAGGTCGAGCTTGAATTCGTCGGCATGTTGCTTGACGAAACCAAACAGGTGATTGGAGCCGCACTCCTCTTCCCCTTCGATCATCGCGGTAATCGGTAGCGGCAACTCTCCTGTAACCGTGCGATACGCGCGACACGCTTCGATGAAAGTCATCACCTGGCCTTTGTCGTCACAGGCTCCGCGCGCGACGATCATCTTGGCGCCATCCGGACGAGTGACCAGGCGCGGTTCAAACGGAGGTGCCTCCCAAAGATCGAGCGGATCGACGGGCTGAACGTCATAGTGGCCATAGAATAGGACGCGCGGCGCGCGGCGCCCGGTGCTTCCAGCACTCCCCACCACAATAGGATTTCCGTCCGTAGGCCTGATGCTGGTCTCGAAGCCAATGCCGGTAAGATCCTTGGCAACATATTCGGCTGCATCCAGGCAGCAATGTTTGTAGGTCGGGTCGGTTGAAATGGAAGGGATGCGCAGAAGCGCGAACAGACGCTCAAGGCTGTGGTCGAGATCGGCATCGATGTGGGCAAGTACGGCCGGGAGCGCTTGCGAGGGGTGCATCATTGAGCCTCGTTCCTGAGAGGGGGAGGTAGGGCGGATTACACTTGCGCTAATCCGCACCTACAAGGCGTCAGCGCCGCAAAATTCCGCCCATGGTCCCGCGCGCAATGGTACGGCCGATGGTGCTCCCAGCCTTGCCGCCGAGCGACTTTCCAATATCTGCGGCGACGCGGTCGGCAACGGACCGGGTGATCTGGCGTGCTGCCAGTTGGCCGGGCGAGAGCCTCCTGCCGCGCGGACGGTCAACGCCAAAAATCTTCTCGAGCGCAACGGCAATCGCAGTACCTATTCGGGTCCACACGCCCGGCGGCGGCGCGTCCGCCGGCGTAGGCGTACTGGACGTGGAAGGAGAGCCAATGGGCCGGTCCGGCGTGCCGGATTGGGTCCGCTTTTGCAAAATCTCATAGGCCGATTCGCGGTCAATGGCCTGGTCGTATTTGCCTTTGATCGGGCTGTTCGCGATCAGCGCGCGACGTTCTGCGTCAGTGATGGTGCCGAGGCGTCCCGAGGGCGGGCGAACCATGCAACGCTCGACCATCTCTGGAGTGCCATTGCCTTCGAGAAAAGATACCAGCGCCTCGCCCTTGCCGAGCTCCATGATGACCTTCGCGGTGTCGAGCTTGGGATTGGGACGGAACGTCTCCGCGGCTGCCCGCACCGCCTTCTGATCACGCGGAGTGAAAGCACGCAGGGCATGCTGGGCGCGATTGCCGAGCTGCGCCAGCACCTTGTCCGGTACGTCCAGGGGATTTTGGGTTACGAAATAGACGCCCACTGCTTTCGAACGAATGAGGCGCACGACCTGCTCGATCTTGTCGAGCAGAGCTTTCGGTGCGTCGGTGAACAGCAGATGGGCTTCGTCAAAAAAGAAGCAGAGCTTGGGCTTGGGCTGATCGCCGACCTCGGGCAGCTGCTCGAACAGTTCGGAAAGGAGCCAGAGAAGAAAAGTCGCATAAAGGCGTGGATTGCCCATCAGCTTATCGGCGGCCAGGATGTTGATGTATCCTCGCCCGTTCGCATCGGTGCGGATGAAATCCTTGAGCGCGAGCGCGGGCTCCCCGAAGAACTGGTTGCCGCCCTGGTTCTCCAGCACCAGCAGCTGGCGCTGAATGGTTCCGATGGTGGTTTTTGATACGTTGCCGTAATGAGCGGTGAGCTCGGCGGCGTGATCGGAGATGTAACCCAGCATCGCGCGAAGATCCTTGAGGTCCAGCACCAGCAGGCCCTGCTCGTCCGCCACACGAAAGCAGATGTTCAGCACGCCTTCCTGCACGTCGTTGAGATCCATAAGCCGCGACAGCAGGAGCGGTCCCACTTCTGAGATGGTGGCGCGAACGGGGTGACCTTGCTGCCCGAACAAATCCCAGAACACCACTGGGAATTGATCGGGCTCATACTCAAAACCGAGGCTTTTTGCGCGGCTGACGAAAGCCTCCTTGGCCTCGCCCCGCTGCGAGATGCCGGAGAGGTCTCCTTTGATGTCCGCGGCAAAAACGGAAACGCCGGCCAGCGACAAGCCTTCCGCCAAGACCTGCAAGGTGACGGTTTTGCCGGTGCCCGTGGCACCTGTCACCAATCCATGCCGATTGGCCAGTGCAAGCGTTAAAACTTCCGGTTTCGAGCTTTTGCCGACGAATATCGTGCCATCTCTATCCAGATCCGCCATGGCTTGATCCCTCGCGATGATCGTATCCGCATTGTCGTCGTTCGCGCACGATGGTCAACCACGAGCCGCCGATGCGCTCGCATCGCGACGGCTCGGCTGCAAGCGTTTTCCTTGCAGTAAGTCCTGATGCTCAAATGCAACAACATTCGCTGTTCTCGCGCACACCGCCTGTTCTGTCGCGGTCAGCGCGGGTACTATGAGCACGGGAGTATGGGGCTGGCGAGGGGGCAGATGAGCGGCGACCTCATGCGACGTCGTGTCGGCACTGCGGGTGGCGCTCGGATCGCTATCGCCCGTCTGGGCTTTGCGGAAGCTCCGGCTTCGCGAATGCCAAGCAGCCAGCGGAATGCAACCTACAACTCGGTCTTTTTTTGCAATCGGGCCCCCTGGGGAACAACAGTTCGTGCAACACGAATGCAGCTCCCCGACCGTGGACGATCGCTCTCGTTCGCTGCGTAGCGCGAACGCGGGCCCGTCACCAGGAGATATCGATGTCGTACTCCATTAGCGCGATCGAAGAGATCGATGGCGATGCGGTGGCGGCGCTTAGGTCCGTCGGAATCAAGACGACGGAGAAGCTTTTGGAGGCCGCCAAAAGTCTGCAAGGTCGCAAGCAGCTCGCCGCCACATCACGGGTAGACCCGAAGAAGCTGCTGCGTTGGGCCAATATGGCCGACAAGCTGCGCATCAAGGGACTGGGCAATGACTATGCTGCACTGCTGCGCGAAGCGGGCGTGGCCACGGTAAAGGAGCTGGGATACCGGAATCCCCGCCGGCTGGCGCGCCACATGGCCGAGGTCAACAAGAAGCGTAAGCTGGTCAGCTTTCTGCCACCCGAAAAGCTGGTGACCCGTTGGGTGGAACAGGCGCGCAAGCTTCCTCCAAAGATCACCTACTGATCACGTGCGCATCTCGGCGCACGTAGGGGCGAGGCACCGCCTCGCCCTCGTTCAACAGACCGCGGCTGTGTATCGAGGGCGACGCGGTGCGTCGCCCCTACGGGACTTGGGGCGATGCAAGCGCCTCTCGGATTATCCGGAGCGATTGACAAGGAAGCAATTGTAGCCGTTAAGTGCGGCGTATCGACGGTCTCTCATCCGAGAGGGAAGAGGGAATGCGGTGCGGAACGCAAGTTCCAATTCCGCAGCTGCCCCCGCAACTGTAGGCGGCGAGCCTGTGCCACAGAGCCACTGGGAACAGCACCCGGGAAGGCGGTGACAGGCGGTGACCCGCGAGCCAGGAGACCTGCCGTTGGTTCGGTCGCGGTCCGGGCGGGGTGCCTCGGAACCGGTCGATTCGTCATGCCGCACCCTGCTCACGA
>DASXIG010000686.1:0-3672 GCA_036498105.1 Xanthobacteraceae bacterium
CGCGCACGCCGCCCATGTCGCCGTCGACCCCAAGCTCGGCCATGTCGATCTGATCGACTACGTCGTGGTCGAGGACTGCGGGCGCATCATCAACCCGCGCACGGTGCACGGCCAGACCATCGGCTCGGTGGTGCAGGGCCTAGGTGGGGCGGTCATGGAGCATCTGCAATATGACGAGCAGGGCCAGCTGCTCACGGGCTCGCTGGCCGACTACCTCATTCCGACGGCGAGCGATTTCCCCAACATCCGCGCCATTGTGTTCGAGGAGCATCCCTCTCCGATAAATCCCCTTGGCGCCAAGGGCGCCGGCGAAGGCGGCATCATCGCCGCGGGCGGCGTCATGGCGAACGCGATCGCGAATGCATTGAGCGATTTCGGCGTGGAGCCGCGCGAGCTGCCGCTCACGCCTGCTCGCATCTGGCAGCTCGTGCAGGCGGGAAAGGCACAGCAGAAAGCCGGGTGAGCTGGTCGCGGCGCACTATCTTGAATAATCGTAGGGTGGGTTAGCCGCAAAGTCGGCTCGTAGCCGACTTGCGGCGTAACCCACCAAATACGTGCGCAGCCTACCGAGCCGCGGCGGGTTACGCGGCGATCTCGTCAGAGCGAGATCGACCGCTAATTTACGAAGTGAAAGCATGACGCGGTTCATTGACGCGGTGCGCGATGCAGGAATAGAGTCAATGTCGAAAATTCAATCTGAAAGGAGCTCGCCCATGAGCGTCGCACGCCATCCGCGTCCACCTGAGCTGGTGAATGTTCCGATCGAAGACATCATGCAGAAATATGTCGGCCGCTTCCGCGAGAAGAAGCCGGACTGGGCCGCGTTCGAGGACGCCAAGGTCGAGGGCTACAAGCGCGCGCAGCACCGCTTCGTCGGCGCCGGCGGCTCCGGCAAGCACAGCGACCCCAGCGTGATCCCGGCGAAGAATTTTACCCTCTCCATCATGTACGTCGAGCCGGGCCAGGGGAACGCGTCGCATACCCACGAAGTGGAAGAGTGCTTCTTCGTGCTGCAAGGATTTCTTGACGTCTTCGTCGAGGATGAAAGCGGCAAGCGTCTCACCACCCGCCTCGGACCGTGGGAATGCATCACATGCCCCGCCGGCGTGATTCATGGTTATCAGAACGACAGTCTGGGGCCGGTCTATTTCCAGGTCATGATCGGTCGCGCCAAGCCCGAGACCATGGGCTACGCTGATGAGGATCTCTACAAGCGCAAGGACGCTCACCTCAAGGCGGTGTAACCCCTCGCATAGGCTTGCCGCTCCTGGATCAGCGGAGGCACGACATGGTCGAGTACGTACGCAATGCCTGGTACCCCGCCGCGTGGTCGCGCGATCTCGGGCGAGAGCTCATCGCGCGGCGGATCCTCGAAGAGAACGTCGTGCTCTACCGCACTAGCGCGGGTTCAGCGGTCGCGCTCGAGGACGTGTGCCCGCACCGATTCACACCGCTCTCCATGGGCCGGCTCAAAGGCGACACCATCGAGTGCGGCTATCATGGGATGACATTCGATTGCCGCGGCGAATGCGTGCGCATTCCCGGCCAGGCGATCATCCCGCGCAATGCCAAGGTGCGGTCCTATCCCATGTTCGAGAACATGGGTCTCGCCTGGATCTGGATGGGCGATCCGGCGCTCGCGGACGCTTCGCAGGTCTATGACCTTCCGCAATTCCATGATCCCAATTGGAGCGCCGTCGAGGGCGAGGCGCTCCATATCGATTGCCATTATCTCAGCCTGGCCGACAATCTGTGCGATCCTGCCCACGTCAGCTTCGTCCATCTCTCCACCCTCGGTAACCCCCAAGGCGAGGATGTCCCGGTGCACAGCGAGAAGGCAGGAGAGAACAAGCTCGTGACCTGGCGCTGGATCATCGACGCGCCGGCGATCCCGCTGTTTCAGAAGTTCGGCAAGTTCTCAGGCAATGTCGATCGCTGGCATTACTATCATTACACGGCGCCGAGCATCGCGGTGATCGACTTCGGCAGCGCGCTCACCGGCACCGGCGCGCCGGAGGGTGCGCGCGGGAACTGCATCCAGATTTATGCATGTCACTTCATCACGCCCGTCGATGCCGACAGCTGCATCGATCATTGGCTGTTCGTGAAAAACTTCGCAACCGATGAGGCGACCACCAAGGCGATGATCGAACAGTTCCGTATCGCATTCAACGAGGACAAGGCCATTCTCGAAGCGATCCAGCGCAAGGAAAGGGAACTGCGCGGGCGGCACCCGATCAGGCTCGCAATCGACACCGGCACCATACGCATGCGCCAGATGGTGGAGAGCATGATGAAATCGGAGTCCGCCTCCACTCGCGCCAGCGACGCCAGCGCCGCGTGAGGAAACCAGTCATGCAAGCTCGATCCGCGACCCTTGCGCTCTTCGCCATGCTGCTCGCCGGCCCTGCCGTCCATGCGCAGAGTGCCATCAAGATCGGCGACATCAACAGCTACAAGGCGATGGCCGCCAACATGGCGCCCTATCGCAAGGGCGTCGATCTGGCCGTCGACCAGATCAATGCCGCGGGCGGGGTGCTGGGAAGAAAATTCGAGATCGTCTCGCGCGACGACGGCGCCAATCCCGGCGACGCGGTGCGCATGGCCGACGAGCTCCTCCTCAATGAGCGTGTCGATCTGCTCAGCGGCACCATTCTCTCGCATATCGGCGTCGCGATCACCGACTACGCGAAACAGCACAAGGTGTTCTTCCTCGCCTCCGCCTCGCTGACCGATCGCATCGTGTGGGAGTCCGGCAACCGGTACACGTTCCGACTGCGGCCCTCCACCTACACTCACGCCGCCGTGCTTGTTCCCTACGCCGCAGGGCTCAAGCGCAAGCGCTGGACTTTCGTGTATCCGAACTACGAGTACGGGCAGTCTGCGGTCGCGAGCTTCAAGGAGTTGCTCAAGAAACAGCAGCCCGACGTCGAGTTCGTCGGCGATTTCGCGCCTCCGCTCGGAAAGATCGACGCCGGGTCCATCGTTCAGGCGGTAGCAGACGCGAAGCCAGATGCCATCTTCAATGTCCTGTTCGGTGCCGATCTCGGCAAGTTCGTACGCGAGGGCAAGACGCGCGACGTCTTTCACGGGTTGGAGGTGGTGAGCCTGCTGACCGGCGATCCCGAGTACCTCGAGCCGCTCAAAGACGACACCCCGGAGGGCTGGTACGTCACCGGTTATCCCTGGTATCTCATCAAGACACCCGAGCATCTTGCGTTTCTGGAGGCGTACCAGAAGCAGTTCAAGGACTATCCGCGCATCTCTTCCATCGTCGGCTACAGCACCATGAAGGCGCTTGCCGCCGGCATCGCGCGCGCCGGATCGACGAATTCCGAGACGCTCAGCAAGGCCTTTGAGGGGCTTGAGTTCATATCGCCGTCGGGCAAAGTGGCGTTCCGGGCGATCGATCACCAGTCCACGCTCGGGCTCTATGTCGGAAAGACCGCGCTCCGGGATGGCCGCGGTACCATGGTATCCTACGAGTACCTGGACGGCGCAAACTTCCAGCCGAGCGACGATGAGGTGCGCAAGAAGCGACCGCCGGATTCGCAATAGACCGCATCATTCCGGGGTGCGGGCGATTGTAGGGGCGGGTTTGAAACGCGCGTCTACACGAAGGCAACGTCCAAGTCGCAACCAAGTCCAAGCATGATTGCGGCTGCCGCGATG
>DASXIG010000687.1:0-2907 GCA_036498105.1 Xanthobacteraceae bacterium
TCGTTGTCGAACTTGCGTTTGAGATAGGCGTCCAGCACCTTGATGTCCGGTGCCGCAGTAGCGGCATCTCCCAAAGTTATTTTCATCTCGAAATTGTAAGAGCGTTCGTCGTCATCCTCGTCATCGTCAAGAACGAGCGCACCGATACGTTCCTGCCCGACGAATACGTCGGCAGATTCGTTCTGCTTCGGCACGACACGGATACGTGCGTTTCCAAACAGCCGCTTAAGATAAGCATCGAGCTTTCTGACTTCCTGAACGTCCAAGGTCACGCTCCCACACTCAGGCTTCGAAGAAAAGATGATCCATCGAACGCGACGGTTCGGGGCAGCCGGCCTCTCCAATAACCTTGGCGGGCACGCCGGCGACGGTCTTATTGTGAGGAACCGACTTGAGCACGACGGAACCCGACGCGATCCGGGCGCAATGGCCAATCTCGATATTCCCGAGGATCTTCGCCCCGGCGCCAATCAATACTCCATGTCGAATCTTTGGATGCCGATCACCCGCCTCTTTTCCGGTGCCGCCAAGCGTCACGCTGTGCAGCATCGAGACGTCATCCTCGATCACCGCCGTCTCACCGATCACAAGCCCGGTGGCATGGTCGAGAAAGATGCCGCGCCCGATGCGAGCGTTGGGATGGATGTCGCATTGGAAAACAGCCGAGGAACGGCTCTGCAAATACAAAGCGAAATCCCGCCGACCCTTCCTCCACAACCAATGCGCCAGTCGATGAGTCTGGATGGCGTGAAAGCCTTTGTAATAAAGGACCGGCTCCAGCAGGCGGTTGGTCGCAGGGTCGCGATCGAGGGTGGCCACGGTGTCGGCGCGAAACGCGGCCCCGACCGAAGGCTCGTCGTCGAGCGCCTCCGTATAGGCCTGACGGATCAGCTCGGCCGGCAAGTCGGAGTGATCCAGGCGCTCTGCGACGCGATGCAAGACAGCCGCTTCCAATGTGTCATGATGGAGGATTGTCGAGTAGATAAAAGTTGCCAGCTCGGGTTCGTTGCGTAACACCTCCTCGGCTTCCCTTCGAATGCGGCTCCAAACCGGGTCAACTTTCTCGAAAGAGCCGGACGCTCGCACCTGCTGCCGAGCCATTGTCATCTCCTGCTGTCTCGTCAGGCATTAAACCATAGCACAAGGGCAGTGATCAAAAATATATATGAATGGCGAGCATTTGAACCAGCCCTGGAAAGTGCCGCTTCTTCTCGCAAATCCAGGGCCGACGATGTCGCGGCTCGCGTCAACATTCATTGGCAAGAAATCGCTGCACTGCCTGCTTATACACCTTATCTCCCACGGAGAGCATGTGGTCCCGTTCCGGGATATCTATCGCCCGGGCGTGAGGCATCAAGCTTGCGAGCTCATGCGGCGAGCCGGCAATGACATCCTTCGTGCCGACCGCAATCAGCACCGGCACTTCAATCGAGGCAGCTTGACTGGGCGTGAGCGTCTGGCGGGAACCGCGCAGACAGGCCGCGAGCGCCGCGAGATCGGATTTTGTTTGCTCGGCAAAGGCGCGAAACATGCGCCCAACGGGGTCGTGGACATCATCGCGCGATGGCGCCTCCAGCGCCTCCGCAATGCTGTCCGGAAGACCAACCCCTCGCACGAGGTGAATTCCCAATCCACCGAAAATCGCCCTTCGGACGCGTTGCGGCTGCGCCAACGTAAAAAAGGCGCAGATGCGAGCGCCCATGGAATAGCCCATCACGTCGGCGCTGACGAGCTCGAGGTGATCGAGCAGGGCCCGGACATCGTCAGCCATGCAGGAGCTGTGGTAGGCGGCAGGATCATAGAATTTGGTCGAGACGCCGTGCCCCCGATTGTCCGGCGCGATCACCCGCCGCCCCGCCTTGGTCAAAGTGGTGATCCAGCCAGGATGAACCCAGTTCACCTGGGCGGTGGAGGCGAAACCATGCACGAGCACGATTGGCTCGCCTCGACCGGTGTCAATGAAACCAATCTCGACGTCGTCGTGCGTGAACCGATACATGCCGCCGGCGTCTCGGGTTGTGCGTAAGGCTCCACCTATTGTGTGGAGGATTTCTCCGCAAAGAGCATCAGGCCGCTCGCGCGCTGACCGCACGTAACGAAGCTACGGCTTTTTCGAAAGCGTCCAGGGCAGAGTCATTTGCACCTCGCCGGGGAAACGTCAGTGCGGGCCAGGGGGGTGCCTGTATGGCGAGACGTTCAGCCGGCTCAAGGCTCGCACTGAGTACCGGCGCCGAGGGCGAAGCAACCATCGGCTCGAGCTCGGGGGCCGGTGAAGGGAGCCGTTCCGCGACCGCCACGACGCGTCGCTCGCTTGCACATGCTTCGTCTGCACGTGCTTGGCCCTCTCGCGCACGAGCCCGCCGGATTCTACGGTGGAGGCAATACCGCTCCGTCACCCTCTCTGTCATGCGCTTGAGGGAGGCTGTGAGCCCGAGCAGCGTGAGCAACGCCCACAAGACCCACGTGGCGAGGTTGAACGCGCCGAAGGCCAGCAGAATGGCACCCCGGCCTGCAAGCTTGAGGATGGCACGAGTCTTTCCACCTTTCGCCGCGGCGAGTCGCGCGATGCGCGACATGTCGCGCGGCCCTTCCGCAAGCCTCAGTCCGTCGAGGGCCGCCTGCGTTCCCGCTCGCATCTGCACACGACCCACATCGCCGGCAAGGCGAACGAGATCGCGTGCCTTTTCCGCTTTGACCACCTCGCGAGTGGCGCGCACTGCTACTGCCGGCTCGGCGATGCTCGCCCCCCGCACGGCGCGGGAAAGTGCCCCCCAATCCACGATTTCGCGCAACGATCGCCCGATCCAGACCGCCATGCGGCCACCCATCCGGCCGGTTTTGCCGGCTGCCTTGAGCACCGTCAGACCGAGCCGCGCCGGAGCTGCAAGCCCGACCGTGACGTAGGTT
>DASXIG010000688.1:0-10492 GCA_036498105.1 Xanthobacteraceae bacterium
TCGCATCGGAAGCTGGGAGGTCTCGCGTCTGGCCGTCAGATGTTGCGTGAGCGGGACGGTCCGCATCGGGAAGGTGAGGAGCCGTAGCCGATGATGTACGGGCACGAGAAGTCTGACCATGCCATAGTAGCTGTGAAGCCGACGAACAAAGCGGAGCGATCCGCCGCGGAGTTGGTGGAGCGAAGGGCATGGACCGAGGGGAATGCGCGCCAACTACGCACGCGCCGGACTCAGAGCCGGGTAAGCGTGACACAGGCCGTTGGCTCGTCTACGGCAGCGACTTGCCGTCAATACCCGAGGTGGGAGCCGTATGCGGGAAAGCCGCACGTACGGATCTGGGCGGGGGGCGCGAGGTAACTCGCGTCCCTACCGCGAAGGGGGTGCCTTGCTGCGATTGCTCACAGCCGCTTATGACCCATCAGGGACATGCGCGGCTCGTGATTTTTGCATTGCAAAAACTGACCCACAGCCCCATTTCGCAACTCGCGGTTTCCTGTTTTGATGGCCTGAGTTTGTAACGAACATTGCGGGTCCCGAGTCTAGGGAAGCGCCAATGCGACGACGGGATTTCATAGTGAACTCATCGAGGATGGCGGCCGCACCATGGGCACTGCACGGCGCGGAGATGTTCACGGAATTGGAATCTGCTGCGCGGCCTCAGAAGCGGCTTCTTGCGCTCCCTGGCCGTGGAGAATGGTCACGCGGTCGCCAGGTTTGAGCTTGTATTGGCCGTCAAGGACAACCTGCTCATTGGCACTGAGACCGGAGTCGATCAGGGCGGTGCCGTCGCTCACCTGCGCGAGCTTGACGGGCCGCACTGCGACGGTGTCGTCCGGGTTGATCACATAGGCGTAGGCGCCCTGAGGGCCCTGTTGCACCGCAGGTGCGGGGACGGTCAGGCCGTTGTGACGCGTATCCAGGAGCAGCCACGCATTGATTAGCTCTCCCGGCCAGAGCCGATGCGCGGGGTTCGGAAAGTCGGCCTTGAGCCGCACGCTGCCGGTCGTCTGCAGGATCTCGTTGTCGATGAAATCGAGCTTGCCTTGGTCGAGCTTGATCTTGTCGTCCTGACTGTACGCGTCGATCGTGAGCGGCCCTTTTTCCAGCTGCAGCTGGATCTGCGGCAGGTTCGTCTCAGGCAAGGTGAATATCACCGAGATCGGCTGCAATTGAGTGACGACGACCAGTCCGTTTGGATCGGTAGGATGGATGATGTTGCCGATGTCGATCTGGCGGATGCCGGTCACGCCGTCGATTGGCGAGGTCAGCCGGGTATAGCCTAGCTGGACCTTGGCGGCCTCGATAAGCGCCTCGTCCGCCTTGATCGCGGCCTGCAGCTCCGCCACCTGCGCATTTTGCGTGTCAACCAACTGTGGCGTTGCCCAGCCTTTGTTTCCGAGGTCGGTGTAACGGGAGAGATTATCTTGTGCATTCTTGAGCTGGGCTTCATCGCGAGCGCGAATGGCGGTCACCTGATCGAGCTGGGCCTGATAGGGCGCCGGATCGATTTGCGCGAGCAGGTCGCCCTTAAGCACGCTTTGCCCTTCGGTAAAGTTGATGCTGACGATCTGCCCCTGTATCTGGCTGCGCACGATGACCGTGTTGTAGGCGATCACCGTGCCAATGCCGCGCAAATAGATGGGTACATCGTGCTGAAGTACGGTTGCGGCGACGACCGGGACTCCCGGGGCTGTGATGGCAGCAGCCGGGGCGGCCCGGTCCGGGCGACTGGTGATGATGAGAATTCCGCCGATCGCGAGCACCGCGATCAGCAACGCAGCGGCTATAGCGGTCCTTCGGCGCGCAGGTGTTTGCATCGTTCATTCCCTCATCTGCGCGCGGCAGGCGCGAACTGCGGCAGCGTCCGCGCGTAAACACGTTGCTGGGGGGAGATATTGGTCATTGCGTGGCCGGCGTCGTGGACGACATTCCGGGAGCTGGAGTCGTCGCGGGCGCTGATCCCGGCGCGGGCGACATGGGGGTTGGAGCGGGTGCTTGGGACGACATCGGGCTTACACCTCCCACGCCCAGCTCGGTTGAGCCCATGGGGATGCCGGCGCGACTGCTTGCGGTTGCAGTTCCAGTCGTTCCCCGTTGGCGATGACGCTCATGCGGCGGGGTTGCCGGCAGGGCTGACGGCAATGCTCGCGCATGTGCCGGATGCTGTTCCTGTGGCGCCGCCGCGATCGAAGAGCGAGGCGGGCGTGTTGCCGGACACACTGGTATTGCAAACGTTCATATTGCCCATATCCGCCCTGAACAATCCTGGATGCGAAGCGCTTGCCCGATCGGCATTAAACGCGGCTATGCTTGAAAGTTTGGTGCCTAGGGGCTCTCGCGTTGCTTGAACAAGTGTCTTCGACCATATGCAATCGGACAAGGGCTCCTACAATCGGCCTAAGGCTTATTGATACGGTCTGTTGGTTCAGGCGTACTATTCTTGGGTGTAAACCGCTTAGAGCTTCGCAGAAATGATGCGCGATATCATCGCGAAAGCATGCAAAGATACGTCTATAGCGGATTCCGGTCATATTGAAGCACTAGCCCGCATGGCTGAAATAATTGGCACATTCTTGAGGGCCGAGTCGCTCAGACCGGCGATTACGATGGCAATGGCAAGAGCGACATTTTGTGGGGCGACGGCAGCGGCAACACCGCGGTATGGCTGATGAACGGCTTGCAGATCGGCTCAGGATCCGGCCACGATCAAACGGGTCAACGCGCTGCTGGAATCGGCGGGCCTGTCCCTCGACACGGTGATGGCGCACGGTCTGGGACTGGAAATGGACCAGATCGAGCGCATCGAGGCCATGGTAGCCAACGCGGAAAAGCGCCGCAGCGAGGCGCTGCGCCAGATCGAGCACTACCGCGCGAGCTTTGCGCGCAAGCTGCGGGAGGCGACCGAGAGCGATGCGGGCGCGCCGCAAACAGCCCAAGAGCAGGACGCCTTGTGACCAGCGCCCGAAAACTTTACACCAACCGGCTCAACGCCCGTGCGAGCACTGGCCCGAAGACTGTCGCGGGAAAGGCGCGCGCGGCGCAAAACGCCCGCCGGCACGGCCTGACCGTAGCGGCGCTGGGCGATCCCGCAATGGCAAGGGAGATCGGCCGGCTGGCGCGTGAGCTCGCCGGCGCATCTGCGGACCGGGAGCGCTTCGAGGCCGCGTGCCGGATCGTGGCGGCGCAGATCGATCTTTTGCACATCCGGCAGGCGCGCGTGCCGCTCTTGTCCCGTGGCTTGGCCGACCCTGAGGCCATCGAGCGTCTTGCGGCGATCGATCTTTATGAGGGCTATGCGCGCGCTCTGCGCAAACGCGGCATTCGGGAGCTCGGATCTGCGCGTCCGCCGGCTGCGAAACATTCAGCGCAACCGATCCAGGCCGACAGCGGCGCTGACGGCATCGACCTGGCGGCCGTGCTGCGCAAGCTCCGCGCGCGCCGAAATCCGCGCAAACACACGTTGGGGTCTATCCTGTAAAAGTTCACAACCTTTTTCAGCATTTTTCGTAAACGAAGCCAACGGGAGAAAATCCAACAACAACAAAGCTCGAACATGAACAAAGATGAACGACGCCGGCATAACGCCCCTTTCCGAGGGGCGACGCATGCGTCGCCCTCCCTCCGCAGTTGGGCTCGCCGAAAGAGGGCAAGGCAAATGGCTCGCCCCTACGTAAGCGGCTGTGCGTCTCGACGTTTTACAACGGCCCGGCAGCTGCGTATTGGTAAGCCAGGGTCGCGCGCCGGCGTGTCGGTGCAGCCCGGAAATCCGGAATGTCTCTCCCACTCCATCACTCTCCCGACTCACCCTCCCTGCGCAGCTTTCTGGCCGACCTTCCGGAAGAGGATACGCTGCGGCTGCGCGAGCCGGTCGAGCTCGACTATGTCCCCACCGCGTTGATCCTGGAGCTGGAGAAGCGCCGGCGCACGCCGGTTGTCATTATCGAGAACCCGAAAGGGTTCAGCGGGCCGGTCGTGGCGAACCTGTTCGCGAGCCGCGAGCGCATCGCGCGCATGGTCGGTGCCGCGCCCGGCGGGTTCAACGATGCCTGGACCCGAGCGCTCGCGCGCACGATTGCCCCGATCATGGTGAGCGACGGTCCGGTGCACGAACTGGTCGTGCAGGGAAACGAGCTCGACGCGGGCACGTTGCCGATCAGCCGGCATTTCGAGCAGGACGCCGGCCGCTACATCGGCTCGGGCATCCTTGTGTGCAAGGACCCCGATACCGGCGTGCGCAATCTCAGCTATCAGCGGCTCCAGCTCAAGGGACCTAACCGGTTCGGCGCGAGCCTGCATTCGCGCGGCCATATATGGGAGCATCTGCAGCGCGCCGCCGCGCGCGGGCGCAATCTCGAAGTTGCCGTCGTGATCGGCGTGCATCCCGCCATCAACCTCGCGGCGGGAGCCAAGGTCGCCAGTGAGGTCGATGAGCTCGACGTCGCCGGCGCGCTTCTCTCCTGTCCCATCGAGCTTGTGAAGTGCAAGACCATCGACGTCGAGGTGCCGGCGCAGGCCGAGATCGTGCTCGAGGGCGAGATTCTTTCCGACGTGCACGAGGACGAAGGGCCGTACGGCGAATACACGGGCTACGCCACCAATCGCTCGACCCGCAATGTCTTCGTGGTGAAAGCGATCACCTCGCGCGCGCAGCCGATATTCCACGACATCATTCCGGGATATTCGGCGGAGCATCTCCTGCTCGGGCGCGCCGCCAAGGAAGCGCACGTCTACATGCGGCTCAAGGAGATGGTGCCCACGCTACGTGCGCTCAATTTCCCCAAATCGGGCACGCACTTCCATGCCTACATGTCGATGAAGAAGCTCGCCGAAGGTCAGCCGCGTCATGCGCTGATGCTGCTGCTTGGGCTTGATCCCTACCTCAAGCTCGTGATTGCGGTGGACGAGGACGTCGACGTGTTCGACGAGGCGGAGGTGTTGTGGGCGCTGGCGACGCGCTTCCAGGCCGATGCCGACATGTTCACGGTGCCGAACGTGTTCTGCAATCGGCTCGATCCGTCCTCGCGCGACGGCATGTCGGCAAAGCTCGCGCTCGATGCCACCGCTCCCCTGGTGTGGGACGTGGAACGCGCGGTGGTCCCGCGCGAGGCTGCGCGCGAGGCCGCCGAACTCTTGGGAAAATGGAGAATGACATGATGCTAGAGGGCACTATCGCATCCGGCTCGGTCGCGGGGCCGAGGCTCCATACCTCCCCCTGCAAGGGGGAGGTCGGCAGCATTTGCTTCGCTAGCGAAGCAAATGCTGCCGACCTCCCCCTTGCAGGGGGAGGTATGGAGCCTCGGCCCCGCGACCGAGCCGGATGCGATAGTGCCCTCTAGCATCATGTCATTCTCCATTTTCCCAAGAGTTCGGCGGCCTCGCGCGCAGCCTCGCGCGGGACCACCGCGCGTTCCACGTCCCACACCAGGGGAGCGGTGGCATCGAGCGCGAGCTTTGCCGACATGCCGTCGCGCGAGGACGGATCGAGCCGATTGCAGAACACGTTCGGCACCGTGAACATGTCGGCATCGGCCTGGAAGCGCGTCGCCAGCGCCCACAACACCTCCGCCTCGTCGAACACGTCGACGTCCTCGTCCACCGCAATCACGAGCTTGAGGTAGGGATCAAGCCCAAGCAGCAGCATCAGCGCATGACGCGGCTGACCTTCGGCGAGCTTCTTCATCGACATGTAGGCATGGAAGTGCGTGCCCGATTTGGGGAAATTGAGCGCACGTAGCGTGGGCACCATCTCCTTGAGCCGCATGTAGACGTGCGCTTCCTTGGCGGCGCGCCCGAGCAGGAGATGCTCCGCCGAATATCCCGGAATGATGTCGTGGAATATCGGCTGCGCGCGCGAGGTGATCGCTTTCACCACGAAGACATTGCGGGTCGAGCGATTGGTGGCGTAGCCCGTGTATTCGCCGTACGGCCCTTCGTCCTCGTGCACGTCGGAAAGAATCTCGCCCTCGAGCACGATCTCGGCCTGCGCCGGCACCTCGACGTCGATGGTCTTGCACTTCACAAGCTCGATGGGACAGGAGAGAAGCGCGCCGGCGACGTCGAGCTCATCGACCTCACTGGCGACCTTGGCTCCCGCCGCGAGGTTGATGGCGGGATGCACGCCGATCACGACGGCAACTTCGAGATTGCGCCCGCGCGCGGCGGCGCGCTGCAGATGCTCCCATATATGGCCGCGCGAATGCAGGCTCGCGCCGAACCGGTTAGGTCCCTTGAGCTGGAGCCGCTGATAGCTGAGATTGCGCACGCCGGTATCGGGGTCCTTGCACACAAGGATGCCCGAGCCGATGTAGCGGCCGGCGTCCTGCTCGAAATGCCGGCTGATCGGCAACGTGCCCGCGTCGAGCTCGTTTCCCTGCACGACCAGTTCGTGCACCGGACCGTCGCTCACCATGATCGGGGCAATCGTGCGCGCGAGCGCTCGGGTCCAGGCATCGTTGAACCCGCCGGGCGCGGCACCGACCATGCGCGCGATGCGCTCGCGGCTCGCGAACAGGTTCGCCACGACCGGCCCGCTGAACCCTTTCGGGTTCTCGATAATGACAACCGGCGTGCGCCGGCGCTTCTCCAGCTCCAGGATCAACGCGGTGGGGACATAGTCGAGCTCGACCGGCTCGCGCAGCCGCAGCGTATCCTCTTCCGGAAGGTCGGCCAGAAAGCTGCGCAGGGAGGGTGAGTCGGGAGAGTGATGGAGTGGGAGAGACATTCCGGATTTCCGGGCTGCACCGACACGCCGGCGCGCGACCCTGGCTTACCAATACGCAGCTGCCGGGCCGTTGTAAAACGTCGAGACGCACAGCCGCTTACGTAGGGGCGAGCCATTTGCCTTGCCCTCTTTCGGCGAGCCCAACTGCGGAGGGAGGGCGACGCATGCGTCGCCCCTCGGAAAGGGGCGTTATGCCGGCGTCGTTCATCTTTGTTCATGTTCGAGCTTTGTTGTTGTTGGATTTTCTCCCGTTGGCTTCGTTTACGAAAAATGCTGAAAAAGGTTGTGAACTTTTACAGGATAGACCCCAACGTGTGTTTGCGCGGATTTCGGCGCGCGCGGAGCTTGCGCAGCACGGCCGCCAGGTCGATGCCGTCAGCGCCGCTGTCGGCCTGGATCGGTTGCGCTGAATGTTTCGCAGCCGGCGGACGCGCAGATCCGAGCTCCCGAATGCCGCGTTTGCGCAGAGCGCGCGCATAGCCCTCATAAAGATCGATCGCCGCAAGACGCTCGATGGCCTCAGGGTCGGCCAAGCCACGGGACAAGAGCGGCACGCGCGCCTGCCGGATGTGCAAAAGATCGATCTGCGCCGCCACGATCCGGCACGCGGCCTCGAAGCGCTCCCGGTCCGCAGATGCGCCGGCGAGCTCACGCGCCAGCCGGCCGATCTCCCTTGCCATTGCGGGATCGCCCAGCGCCGCTACGGTCAGGCCGTGCCGGCGGGCGTTTTGCGCCGCGCGCGCCTTTCCCGCGACAGTCTTCGGGCCAGTGCTCGCACGGGCGTTGAGCCGGTTGGTGTAAAGTTTTCGGGCGCTGGTCACAAGGCGTCCTGCTCTTGGGCTGTTTGCGGCGCGCCCGCATCGCTCTCGGTCGCCTCCCGCAGCTTGCGCGCAAAGCTCGCGCGGTAGTGCTCGATCTGGCGCAGCGCCTCGCTGCGGCGCTTTTCCGCGTTGGCTACCATGGCCTCGATGCGCTCGATCTGGTCCATTTCCAGTCCCAGACCGTGCGCCATCACCGTGTCGAGGGACAGGCCCGCCGATTCCAGCAGCGCGTTGACCCGTTTGATCGTGGCCGGATCCTGAGCCGATCTGCAAGCCGTTCATCAGCCATACCGCGGTGTTGCCGCTGCCGTCGCCCCACAAAATGTCGCTCTTGCCATTGCCATCGTAATCGCCGGTCTGAGCGACTCGGCCCTCAAGAATGTGCCAATTATTTCAGCCATGCGGGCTAGTGCTTCAATATGACCGGAATCCGCTATAGACGTATCTTTGCATGCTTTCGCGATGATATCGCGCATCATTTCTGCGAAGCTCTAAGCGGTTTACACCCAAGAATAGTACGCCTGAACCAACAGACCGTATCAATAAGCCTTAGGCCGATTGTAGGAGCCCTTGTCCGATTGCATATGGTCGAAGACACTTGTTCAAGCAACGCGAGAGCCCCTAGGCACCAAACTTTCAAGCATAGCCGCGTTTAATGCCGATCGGGCAAGCGCTTCGCATCCAGGATTGTTCAGGGCGGATATGGGCAATATGAACGTTTGCAATACCAGTGTGTCCGGCAACACGCCCGCCTCGCTCTTCGATCGCGGCGGCGCCACAGGAACAGCATCCGGCACATGCGCGAGCATTGCCGTCAGCCCTGCCGGCAACCCCGCCGCATGAGCGTCATCGCCAACGGGGAACGACTGGAACTGCAACCGCAAGCAGTCGCGCCGGCATCCCCATGGGCTCAACCGAGCTGGGCGTGGGAGGTGTAAGCCCGATGTCGTCCCAAGCACCCGCTCCAACCCCCATGTCGCCCGCGCCGGGATCAGCGCCCGCGACGACTCCAGCTCCCGGAATGTCGTCCACGACGCCGGCCACGCAATGACCAATATCTCCCCCCAGCAACGTGTTTACGCGCGGACGCTGCCGCAGTTCGCGCCTGCCGCGCGCAGATGAGGGAATGAACGATGCAAACACCTGCGCGCCGAAGGACCGCTATAGCCGCTGCGTTGCTGATCGCGGTGCTCGCGATCGGCGGAATTCTCATCATCACCAGTCGCCCGGACCGGGCCGCCCCGGCTGCTGCCATCACAGCCCCGGGAGTCCCGGTCGTCGCCGCAACCGTACTTCAGCACGATGTACCCATCTATTTGCGCGGCATTGGCACGGTGATCGCCTACAACACGGTCATCGTGCGCAGCCAGATACAGGGGCAGATCGTCAGCATCAACTTTACCGAAGGGCAAAGCGTGCTTAAGGGCGACCTGCTCGCGCAAATCGATCCGGCGCCCTATCAGGCCCAGCTCGATCAGGTGACCGCCATTCGCGCTCGCGATGAAGCCCAGCTCAAGAATGCACAAGATAATCTCTCCCGTTACACCGACCTCGGAAACAAAGGCTGGGCAACGCCACAGTTGGTTGACACGCAAAATGCGCAGGTGGCGGAGCTGCAGGCCGCGATCAAGGCGGACGAGGCGCTTATCGAGGCCGCCAAGGTCCAGCTAGGCTATACCCGGCTGACCTCGCCAATCGACGGCGTGACCGGCATCCGCCAGATCGACATCGGCAACATCATCCATCCTACCGATCCAAACGGACTGGTCGTCGTCACTCAATTGCAGCCGATCTCGGTGATATTCACCTTGCCTGAGACGAACCTGCCGCAGATCCAGCTGCAGCTGGAAAAAGGGCCGCTCACGATCGACGCGTACAGTCAGGACGACAAGATCAAGCTCGACCAAGGCAAGCTCGATTTCATCGACAACGAGATCCTGCAGACGACCGGCAGCGTGCGGCTCAAGGCCGACTTTCCGAACCCCGCGCATCGGCTCTGGCCGGGAGAGCTAATCAATGCGTGGCTGCTCCTGGATACGCGTCACAACGGCCTGACCGTCCCCGCACCTGCGGTGCAACAGGGCCCTCAGGGCGCCTACGCCTATGTGATCAACCCGGACGACACCGTCGCAGTGCGGCCCGTCAAGCTCGCGCAGGTGAGCGACGGCACCGCCCTGATCGACTCCGGTCTCAGTGCCAATGAGCAGGTTGTCCTTGACGGCCAATACAAGCTCAAACCTGGCGACCGCGTGACCATTCTCCACGGCCAGGGAGCGCAAGAAGCCGCTTCTGAGGCCGCGCAGCAGATTCCAATTCCGTGAACATCTCCGCGCCGTGCAGTGCCCATGGTGCGGCCGCCATCCTCGATGAGTTCACTATGAAATCCCGTCGTCGCATTGGCGCTTCCCTAGACTCGGGACCCGCAATGTTCGTTACAAACTCAGGCCATCAAAACAGGAAACCGCGAGTTGCGAAATGGGGCTGTGGGTCAGTTTTTGCAATGCAAAAATCACGAGCCGCGCATGTCCCTGATGGGTCATAAGCGGCTGTGAGCAATCGCAGCAAGGCACCCCCTTCGCGGTAGGGACGCGAGTTACCTCGCGCCCCCCGCCCAGATCCGTACGTGCGGCTTTCCCGCATACGGCTCCCACCTCGGGTATTGACGGCAAGTCGCTGCCGTAGACGAGCCAACGGCCTGTGTCACGCTTACCCGGCTCTGAGTCCGGCGCGTGCGTAGTTGGCGCGCATTCCCCTCGGTCCATGCCCTTCGCTCCACCAACTCCGCGGCGGATCGCTCCGCTTTGTTCGTCGGCTTCACAGCTACTATGGCATGGTCAGACTTCTCGTGCCCGTACATCATCGGCTACGGCTCCTCACCTTCCCGATGCGGACCGTCCCGCTCACGCAACATCTGACGGCCAGACGCGAGACCTCCCAGCTTCCGATGCGA
>DASXIG010000689.1:0-3283 GCA_036498105.1 Xanthobacteraceae bacterium
ACCTACTCGCTCAAGGATCGCCAGTTCGGCTCAATCGTCGCGAGCGTCAAGCGCGATGATCCCGAGGCGATCTACATCACGGGATATTTCTTTACCGCCGCCCCGCTGGTGACCCAGTTGCGCTCGGCCGGCATCCGCGCGCCGATCGTGGGATCGCAGGCCTTTGACGCCGAGAAGCTCATTCAGATCGCGGGCCCGGCAGTGGAAGGGGTCTACATCGTGGGCGGGCTCAACCGCGACCGCGACATGCCCGAGCTCAAGCAATATCTCGCCGAGTTTCAGAAGCGCGCAGGTTATGCCGGAGAGAATGTGGGCGCGACCGTCTATTCGGCGGTCCGCCTGATGGCCGATGCCATTGGGCGAGCCGGCACGCCGGACCCGGAGAAGGTGCGCGATGCACTCGCGGCCACGCACAATTTCCCGCACCTCGCGGGCGAGCTGGTGAGCTTCAACGCGCTGCGCGAGATCAACATGCCGATGAACGTCAACGTGGTGAAGGACGGCAAATTCCATCACTACGCCTGGATCGACGACCTCAAGCTGCTAGCGCCTCCGACGGAGTGAGAGAGGCTGTATTACGTCGATCTCGCCTTCAACGGGCTTGTCTTCGGCTGCATGTACGCGCTGATGGCCGTCGGCCTCACGCTCGTCTATGGGCTCCTTCGCATCCTGCACATCGCGCATGCCGCGGTCTATGCGTTCGGCGCCTACGTCGCAGTCATCGTCGCGAACGCCACCGGCGGGATCGCGCTCGGCGTGATCGCGGCCATGGCCGCAGCGGCGGTGCTTGGCATCTCCATCTATCGGCTGCTCTATCAGCCTCTGCTCGCCTACCCACCCTATGTGCCCATGATCGCATCCATCGGATTGCTGGTCTTCATGGAGGATGGATTTCGCATCGCGTTCGGCGAGCAGGGCCTGACCTTCGCGCGCAATCCCTACCCGACTCAGCTGCATGAATTTTTTGGGCTGACGGTCAACACGGTGCAGCTCGCCATCATCGCTGCCGCTACCGTCTGCCTGCTCCTGCTTGCCTCCTTTACCGCCCGCACCAGAATCGGCATCGGCTGGCGCGCGACTGTATCAGACGCACGCATTGCCGAGAGCTTCGGGATCGATGCCAACAAGGTGCGTTATCTCAACTTCGCCATCGGCTCGGCGCTCGCGGCGCTGGCGGGGGCGCTGGTCGGGCTTCTCAACAATTTCGTCGAGCCGACCATGGGGTTCGTGGTCAGCTATAAGGCGCTCGCGATCATTGTGGTCGGCGGGCTCGGCAGCCTCCGCGGCACGCTCATCGCAAGCCTGGCGCTGGGGCTGGTCGAGTCCTACGGCACCATTTTCGTCGGCCGCTTTCTCGATCGCGATGCCATCGCGTTCGTGTTCCTGATTGCCGTGCTGATCGCCCGTCCCCACGGGCTCGGCGGGGTGAAGACGGCGTGAGCGTCACGCTATGAGTGCCACGCCATGAGTGCCACGCAATGAGTGCCAAGGAATGAGCGCCTACGTCACCAGCGTGCTCGCAATCATGAGCATCAACATCATGCTGGCAGTCAGCCTCAACATGATCACCGGGTTCTGCGGCCAGTTCAGCCTGGGACACGCCGCCTTCTACGGCGCGGGGGCCTATGGCGCGGCTTTTTTCGCGGCCGCGGGCTCTCCGCTGCCGCTTGCGCTTATTGCCGGCATCATCGTTGCCGGGCTGCTCGGGCTGATCGTCGGCTTTGCCTCGCTGCGGCTGCGCGCGGATTTTCTGGCGGTGACCACCATTGGCGTGAGCTTTCTGTTCGTTGGCTTTGTGCGCAAGCAGGCATGGTTGGGGGCGGAAATGGGAATCAGCAAGATTCCGCCCTCCGGCCTCGGCAGCGAAGGCGACACGCTCCTCATCGCTGCGTGCGCCCTCATCACGGTCGCAGCGAGCCTGTACGTCGCTCGCAGCTGGATGGGCTTTGCCTTCCGCGCCGTCGGCGATGACGAGGAGACTGCCCGCACGATCGGGATTCCCGTCTCCAGCTATAAGCTCGTTGCCTTCACGCTGGGCACTGCGATTGCCGGCCTTGCCGGCGGGCTCTACGCCTATTTCACCCAGTTCATCGTGCCCGACTCCTTCGGCTTCATTGTTTCCGTCGCATTGATGGCAATGGTCGTGATCGGCGGCACCGGATCCACGCTCGGCGTGGTCGCGGCAGCCATCATCCTCACGCTGCTGCCCGAGATGTTCCGCTTCATCAACGAGTATCGGCTGCTGATCTTTGGCGGCCTTCTTGTCCTCGTCATGCGCTTTGCGCCGGGCGGACTTGCCGGATTCGCCCGCGCGTTGGTGCACAAGGTGCGCCGACCATGACCGCGGCCCTGGAAATCGACTCTGTCTCCATCAAGTTCGGTGGTGTGCACGCCGTTGCCGGGGTCAGCTGCACCATTGCGCGCGGCGAGATGATCGGCCTGATCGGTCCAAACGGGGCCGGAAAGACCACGCTGCTGCGGATCGTTGCCGGCCTGCTGGCACCCGATTCCGGGCGCATCAGGATCTCGGGGACCGACGTCACCCGGCTTGCCACCGAGCTGCGCGTGCGCAAGGGCTTGGCCCTCACCCACCAGATCGTGCGCCCGTTCCGTTCCATGAGCGTGCTGGAGAACGTGGCGCTCGCCGCCGGCCATCGGCTTACCGCCCAACCCTTGGTCGCCTTGACGCGGTACCGGCGGCGAACAGAGGAAGCGCGGGCACGCGCGATTCTCAGCACCGTGGGCCTTGCGGAGGTGGAGGAAAAAGACGTCGGCGCGCTGCCGTTGGGTCAGCTCAAGCGCCTGGAAGTGGCGCGGGCGCTCGCAGTCGATCCGGTCCTCCTGCTGCTGGACGAGCCGCTGGCCGGGCTCAATCAGAGCGAAGCCTCCCAGCAGGCCGACGTCATCGCAGCGGTCAATGCAAGCGGCATCACCACGGTACTGATCGAGCACAACCTGACCGAGGTTCTGCGCGTGAGCCAGCGCCTCATCGTGCTCGATCAGGGCAACATCATGGCAGACGGGGAGCCGCGCGCGGTCATGACCGATACGCGCGTGCGCGAAGCCTATCTTGGTCCGGGGCACGCGCATGCTGCGGCTTGAGAACCTGAGCTGCGGCTATGGCGCGATCCGGGCGGTCGAGAATCTTAGCATCGAGGTGCAGGCCGGCTCCGTGCTGGCGCTTTTGGGCCCGAACGGCGCCGGCAAGACATCCACCGTGATGGCGATCATGGGCCACACCACCATTCACGGCGGACGGATCCTGTTCGAGGGCCGCGATATC
>DASXIG010000690.1:0-1502 GCA_036498105.1 Xanthobacteraceae bacterium
AGCCGACTTGGCGGCGTAACGCACCGAACCGCGGCGGTTACGCGGCCGCGCTCATCGATGAGCGAAATGCCCAGCGCGTGAAATAGACCTCGACATGGGCGAACACCGCATACATCACGATGCCTTCCACCGCGAGCAGCAGCAAAGCGGCAAACACGAGCGGCATCTGGAAGTTCGATCCGGCGAGCGCGATCTGATAGCCGAGGCCGGCATTCGCGCCGATGGTTTCCGACACCACGGTTCCCACGAAAGCGAGCGTGATTGCGACCTTGAGCGAGCCGAAGAGATACGGCTGCGTGCGCGGAATGCCGACCTTCAGCATGATATCGAGCTTGTTTGCCCCCAGCGCACGCAGCACGTCCTCAAGCTCCGGCTCCATGGTGGCGAGCCCGGTCGCCACGTTCACCACGATCGGAAAGAACGAGATCAGAAAGGCCGTGAGGATCGCCGGAACCTCGCCAATGCCGAACCACATGATCAGGATCGGGACAACTGCCACTTTCGGGATCGAGTTGAACCCGATCATGACGGGATAGAGACCGCGATAAATCGCGCGCGACCAGCCGACGATCAGCCCGAGCACAATGCCGAAAGCGATCGCAAGGGCAAAGCCCGCCATCGTGGTCCACAAGGTGACGAGCGAGTGGCGGAAGAGCGGCCACCAGTACTGCACCATCGCGGCAAGTGCTTCCGACGGTGACGGCAGAATGAACTTGTCGATCTTGAATGCGCGGCAGGCCATTTCCCAAACGACAAACAGGCCGATGGTGAACAGCCAGGGCGAAGATCGTTCCAGCATCGAGCTCATCGTGCTGAGCCCGCGCCGTCATCCTGAGGTGCCCGCGCAGAACTACGTCTTACCCTGCGCCCAGATCTTGCGTATGCGCGGGCCTCGAAGGATGCGGCGCAGGCCCATTCCGGGCCCGCCACCCTTCGAGGCTCGGCGCGCGAAGGGCGCGCCGAGCACCTCAGGGTGACGGTCGCTTGTGACGCAGTCCAGCTCATGCTTTTCGCACTTGCGCGATCTTTGCGCGCAACTCATGCACGATGTCCGTAAAGCCCGGCTCGAAACAGATGTCGAGCTCGCGGGGATGCGGCAGGTCGACCGCTTTCGTCATCACGATGCGGCCCGGCCGGGAGCTCATGACGTGCACCTTGTCGGCAAGGAACGTCGCCTCGCGCAGATCATGGGTAACCAGGATGACGGTGAAGCCGATCTTCTGCCAGAGATCGCGGAGCACGCACCACAGCTCCTCGCGGGTGAATGCATCGAGCGACGCAAACGGCTCATCCAGCATCAAGAGGGCGGGCTCGTGGATGAGCGCGCGGCACAGCGAAGCTCGCTGCTGCATGCCGCCCGACAGCTCCCAGGGGTGGCGTTCGCCGAACCCGTCGAGCCCGACGGTCTTGAGAAGCGCAAACGCTTGCGCCCGATACTGCTCCTTCTGCTGCCGGAACCTGCGCCGATGCGGCTCCACGATCTCGAGCGGCAACAGCACATT
>DASXIG010000691.1:0-1906 GCA_036498105.1 Xanthobacteraceae bacterium
TCCCGCGCGGTAAGCGGAGCCTCGGTCATGATCGCGCCGCAGGTCATCGAAGCCTCCATTCTCCTTTTTTGCGCTGCCCGCCTGCTCATCAGCCAGAGCGGTTCCGGCTAACTGCTTACGTCCTAACGCCTTTTCCACCGCTTGGGATAAACAGCAAAAATTTGTTCTAAATCCGTTCTCCACGCCCATTTCTGTGCTACTATTCCTTCATAGACGGAAACTAGGACGAAGTGGGCGACATGGCGGAACTTACAGCAACTGACCGTAGAGGGGAGATCGGGCTGGCGCAAGCAGTGGCTACGCATGCGTTCGGGTTGGCGCTACCCGACCTGGCAAGGCGCAGCCGCGAGGCCGATCGGGCTCGGCAACTCGGCATGTATCTCGCTCGGGTGGTGCTTCGGCTGGGCTTGCGGGAAACTGCCCGCGGCTTCGGCCGCAACCATCGGGCGGTGCTGCAGGCCTGCCGGCGCATCGAGGAGGCGCGGGAAGATCCTGCCTTCGATCGCACGGTGGAGTGGCTCGAAACCTTGGTGCGGCGTGCCGCAGGCGTGGCGGCATGAGCGCGATCCCCGAAAACGAAGTCGTCCGCGAGGCCCGGCGCGTCTTGCGCAAGCTGGCCGATGCCAAGGCGCGGCTGGTGCGGGCGCAGGATGGCCGTTGGGCGGTGGTGCAGCGCGGGGATGCCCGTTCCGGGCGGGTGAAGACGACCGCTGGCATGGTGGCTTGCTTCCGCGAGCGCAGTTGGCTCGAGCCCGGGGTGGACGATGCGCTGCTGCTGAGCGCCACGGGGCGCGCCTGGCTCACCGGCGAACAGATCGGAACAGATCCTTACAGCGCGCAACATCAACTCCTGCGTCTGCGGCCGATGCACGACGACAGCGGCGAGGAAACCACCGTGGTCGTCAACGATGGCGAGTCGCCGCTCGGCTGGCTGCACGCGCGCGCCGCGATTGACGACCTCCAGCTGGAAGCCGGCGAACGCCTGCGCCGCGACTACACGCTTGCACAACTCGAGCCGCGCGTGTGCATCGATCTGAGCGCGCCCGTGGTGCTTGGCGGCGGCTCTGCAAAAGCTGGTTTCATTTCGGACACGGCGCTCGCCGCAAAGCAGCGTTTTCGCAAAGCGATGTCCGCGGTCGGGCCAGGGCTCTCGGACCTGCTGTTCGATGTGTGCTGCGCGCTGAAAGGCCTGGAAGCAGCCGAGAAGGCCAAAGGCTGGCCACGGCGTTCCGGCAAGGTGGTGCTGGCACTAGCACTCGACCGCCTGGCCGGACACTACGGCATTCGCGGGGCGCCTCAACACGCCCGCATGCGCGGTTGGGCGGCGGAGCCCGAGGCCGCGGCTGGTTAACCGCAGCTTAAGCCTGCGCGGCGCAGAATTGATCCGCATGCGGAGCGCTGTCACGGCATTGTCGCAATGGCGGCGCATAGTTACGCGACCGGCTGTGCCTTTGGAGTTGCGTCGATGCTGGGTCACCTCATTCCTTACCACTTCGCAAGTAGCGAGCGTTGGATGGTTTCCGCGCAGCGGCCGCATTTGCTGGAAATGGTCCGGCGATGGTTGCAGGAGTACCAGACCCAAATGTCAAAATCGGCGCAGCACGGCAGCGATCCCGCTTCGCGTCTGGCCTCCATCCTTTCCCGGCTCCGCTAACCGCTCGCGGAAGCGCTTCTCTTTTCCGCAGCGCATTGCCGTGCTTTGCTGAACCGGATGAGCGGCAAACGCATTCTTCTGGTTCCCGATCGGATCTGGAGCGACGGCGAAACGCATCGCGGCTGGTGCGTGCTGGTGGACGGCGCGCGCATCGCGGCAGTGGGCCCGCGGCCATCGCTGGGCGAAATCCCGGATTGTGAAACCATCGCGCTGCCCGACATGACCTTGCTGCGCGGCTTGATGGATCTGCAT